>NZ_JAUHUI010000025.1:0-78271 GCF_030418155.1 Pseudomonas sp. 2,4-D | reverse complement strand
CTGATCAAGACCATCGCAATGGAAGACGGTCTGCGCTTCGCTATCCGTGAAGGCGGTCGTACCGTCGGCGCCGGCGTCGTAGCAAAAATTATTGAATAAGTAGTTGATTTACTTGATCAGGCCGGTATAATGGCCGGCCTGATACAGCGTTACAGGTCAGTAGCTCAATTGGCAGAGCGACGGTCTCCAAAACCGTAGGTTGGGGGTTCGATTCCCTCCTGACCTGCCATTTCACCTCGGTGTGATGGCTTTCTTCTTACAGGATCCTCCTCGATGACCCCCAAAACTGAAGCCCAAGAATCGCGTTTTGATCTGTTCAAGTGGCTGGCTGTAGTGGCTTTGGTGGTTGTTGGTGTTGTGGGTAATCAATATTACTCCAGCTCTCCAATCCTGTATCGCGTTCTTGTGCTTCTCGTCCTTGCTGCTGTCGCGGGCTTTGTAGCTCTGCAGACTGCGAAGGGCAAGTCGTTCTTTGCGCTGGCGAAGGAAGCTCGTACCGAGATTCGTAAAGTCGTGTGGCCGACCCGCCAGGAAACCACCCAGACCACGCTGATTGTCGTGGCTGTCGTGCTGGTTATGGCACTGCTGCTGTGGGGGCTCGATTCCCTGCTCGGCTGGGCGGTCTCCTTGATCGTTGGCTAAAGGTGTCCCGTGGCTAAGCGTTGGTATGTTGTGCATGCTTACTCGGGTTACGAGAAGCATGTAATGCGCTCCCTCATTGAGCGCGTCAAGCTGGCTGGCATGGAAGACGGTTTCGGCGAGATCTTGGTCCCGACCGAAGAAGTCGTCGAAATGCGCAACGGCCAGAAGCGCAAGAGTGAGCGTAAATTCTTCCCTGGCTATGTACTGGTCCAGATGGAGATGAATGAAGGGACTTGGCACTTGGTCAAGGACACCCCTCGCGTAATGGGCTTTATTGGCGGTACTGCTGACAAGCCTGCGCCGATTACCGATAAAGAAGCTGAGGCCATCCTGCGTCGCGTTGCCGACGGTAGCGATAAGCCGAAGCCCAAGACGCTGTTCGAGCCAGGTGAAGTGGTTCGAGTCATTGATGGTCCGTTCGCTGACTTCAATGGTAGTGTCGAAGAAGTTAACTACGAAAAGAGTCGCCTGCAGGTTGCGGTGCTCATTTTCGGTCGCTCTACTCCGGTGGAGCTCGAGTTCAGCCAGGTCGAAAAGGTCTAGGCGGACGAAGCATCCCATACCCCGCAGCCCTGTGTGCTGCGGGGTTTTGTCGTCACTGGGATAAAACGCAAGTCATCCGGGGAGCCATCAGGCGTTCGTACCCGATTTTGGAGTAGCTCATGGCTAAGAAGATTCAGGCTTACATCAAGCTGCAAGTTAAGGCCGGCCAGGCCAACCCAAGCCCACCCGTTGGTCCAGCTCTGGGTCAACATGGTGTGAACATCATGGAATTCTGCAAGGCCTTCAACGCCCGTACCCAGGGTCAAGAAGCCGGCCTGCCGACTCCAGTGATCATCACTGTCTACAGCGACCGTAGCTTCACCTTCGAGACCAAGAGCACCCCTGCCTCGGTTCTGCTGAAGAAAGCTGCTGGCCTGACCAGTGGTTCGGCTCGCCCGAACACCGTTAAAGTCGGTACCGTTACCCGTGCTCAGCTGGAAGACATCGCGAAAGCCAAACAGGCTGACCTGACTGCCGCTGACCTGGACGCTGCTGTACGCACCATCGCTGGCTCTGCCCGCAGCATGGGCCTGAACGTGGAGGGTGTGTAATGGCTAAGCTGACCAAACGCCAAAAGGCAATCGCCGAGAAAATCGAAGCAGGCAAGGCCTACAACTTCGAAGAAGCGGCAACTCTGCTGGCCTCGCTGCCTGCTGCCAAGTTCGTCGAGTCCTACGACATCGCCGTTAACCTCGGTGTTGACCCGCGTAAATCCGACCAGGTCGTACGTAGCGCTACCGTGCTGCCACACGGCACTGGCAAGACCGTTCGCGTCGCTGTCTTCACCCAGGGTCCAGCTGCTGAAGCTGCTCTGGCTGCCGGCGCTGATCGCGTAGGTATGGACGATCTGGCTGCCGAAATGAAAGGCGGCGACCTGAACTATGACGTCGTTATCGCATCGCCTGATGCCATGCGCGTTGTAGGTCAGCTGGGTCAGGTTCTGGGTCCTCGCGGCCTGATGCCTAACCCGAAAGTTGGTACCGTGACCCCAGACGTAGCCACTGCCGTGAAAAACGCCAAGGCTGGTCAGGTTCGCTACCGTACCGACAAAAACGGTATCATCCACACCTCCGTTGGCAAGATCGGCTTTGAAGCTGACAAGCTGAAGGAAAACGTTGAAGCCCTGATCGCTGACCTGAAGCGTATCAAGCCAGCTTCCTCGAAAGGCATCTACGTTAAGCGCGTTACCCTGAGCACCACCATGGGCCCAGGTCTGGTCATCGATCAGAGCTCGCTGAACGTGTAAGAACATGGCGGTGCGATCAGTCGCGCCGCCAGCAAAAATTGGGGTCCCTGCCTGGCGGGGGCTATCCAAGACCGTAGGCGGCGCAAGCCTTAAAACATCAGCCCACGCAGATGGTGCTCCCGATTCGTTACCGAATCAGACACCAAAACGACATCCGGCTTCGGCCAGATGAAACGGTAAAAACCAGGAGTAAACCCGTGGCAATTAAACTCGAAGACAAGAAGGCCATCGTCGCTGAAGTCAACGAGGCTGCCAAAGTCGCTCTGTCCGCTGTCGTGGCTGATGCCCGTGGTGTGACTGTAAGCGCAATGACCGGACTCCGTAAAGAGGCCCGCGAAGCTGGCGTATACGTACGTGTAGTGCGTAATACCCTGCTCAAGCGCGCTGTTGAAGGCACCGAATTCTCGATCCTCAACGACGCGTTCAAAGGCCCGACCCTGATTGCTTTCTCCAACGAACACCCGGGCGCTGCTGCTCGTCTGTTCAAAGAGTTCGCCAAGGGTCAGGACAAGTTCGAGATCAAGGCAGCTGCGTTTGACGGCAATTTCATTGCAGCGAACCAGATCGACGTGTTGGCTACCCTGCCGACCCGCGACGAAGCTATTGCACGACTGATGAGCGTTATTCAAGGCGCCACCAGCAAGCTGGCTCGTACTCTGGCAGCCATTCGCGACCAGAAAGAAGCTACCGCCGCCTAAGGCGTGCGAACTCTTTCAAAATCATACGTTTAATTTGATGGCTGCGTAGGCTGTCACCCCAATACAGGATTGAGTCATGTCTCTGACTAACGAACAAATCATCGAAGCAATCGGCCAGAAAACCGTTCTGGAAGTTGTTGAGCTGATCAAAGCAATGGAAGAAACCTTCGGCGTTACCGCTGCTGTTGCCGCTGCTGGCCCAGCTGCTGCTGCTGCCGTTGTTGAAGAGCAGACCGAGTTCAACGTTGTTCTGGTTGAAGCCGGCGACAAGAAAGTGAACGTGATCAAAGCCGTTCGCGAACTGACCGGTCTGGGCCTGAAAGAAGCCAAAGAGAAAGTCGATGGCGCTCCTCAGGTTGTAGCTGAAGGCGTTTCGAAAGAAGCCGCTGAAGACGCTAAGAAGAAGCTGGAAGAAGCAGGCGCTAAAGTCGAGCTGAAGTAATCTCGACCTTGCGATGCCAGCCTGAGCGTTGAGCGAAAGGCTGATGGCTGGTGGCTTATGCCACCGGCCTTTTTCCGTTATTGGTGGCCGGTCAGGCCGGTCCCGATAACGAGCTGCAAGACACCCATGTGGGTGGCGCAAACCAAGGGGTTTGCACGATTTTCTGGCTGCTCCCGCCGGGAGAAGCCAAACAAGCAGGTGACCAAGCTGGGGAACGCTGATGGCTTACTCATACACTGAGAAAAAACGTATCCGCAAGGACTTTAGCAAGTTGCCGGACGTCATGGATGTGCCTTACCTCCTGGCCATCCAGCTGGATTCGTATCGCGAATTCCTGCAAGCGGGAGCATCCAAGGATCACTTCCGCGACGTCGGCCTGCACGCGGCCTTCAAATCGGTATTCCCGATCATCAGCTACTCCGGCAATGCTGCCCTGGAGTACGTAGGCTATCGCCTGGGCGAACCCGCCTTCGATGTGAAGGAATGTGTCCTGCGTGGCGTGACCTTCGCGGTCCCACTGCGGGTCAAGGTGCGCCTGATCATCTTCGACAAGGAATCGTCGAACAAAGCGATCAAGGACATCAAAGAGCAAGAAGTCTACATGGGTGAAATCCCCCTGATGACTGAGAACGGTACCTTCGTTATCAACGGTACCGAGCGTGTGATCGTTTCCCAGCTGCACCGTTCGCCTGGTGTGTTCTTCGACCACGACCGTGGCAAGACCCACAGCTCGGGCAAGCTGCTGTACTCCGCTCGCATCATCCCTTACCGCGGTTCCTGGCTGGACTTCGAGTTCGACCCGAAGGATTGCGTGTTCGTACGTATCGACCGTCGCCGCAAACTGCCGGCCTCGGTGCTGCTGCGCGCCCTGGGTTACAGCACTGAAGAAGTGCTGAACACCTTCTACACCACCAACGTGTTCCACATTTCCGGCGAAAAACTCAGCCTGGAACTGGTGCCGCAGCGTCTGCGTGGTGAAGTTGCAGTCATGGACATCCATGACGAAACCGGCAAAGTCATCGTCGAGCAAGGCCGCCGTATTACCGCGCGCCACATCAACCAGCTCGAGAAGGCCGGCGTCAAGCAACTGGACGTTCCAATGGAATACGTCCTGGGCCGCACTACCGCCAAGGCTATCGTGCATCCGGCTACCGGCGAAATTCTCGCCGAATGCAACACCGAGATGACCACCGAGCTGCTGATCAAGGTCGCCAAGGCGCAGGTTGTCCGTATCGAGACCCTGTACACCAACGACATCGATTGCGGTCCGTTCATCTCTGACACACTGAAGATCGATACCACCAGCAACCAACTGGAAGCGCTGGTCGAGATCTACCGCATGATGCGTCCAGGCGAGCCGCCAACCAAGGATGCAGCCGAGACCCTGTTCAACAACCTGTTCTTCAGCGCCGAGCGTTACGATCTGTCCGCCGTAGGCCGCATGAAGTTCAACCGTCGTATCGGTCGTACCGAGATCGAGGGTTCGGGCGTGCTGAGCAAGGAAGACATCGTCGAGGTTCTGAAGACCCTGGTCGATATCCGTAACGGCAAAGGCATCGTCGACGACATCGACCACCTGGGTAACCGTCGCGTACGTTGCGTCGGCGAGATGGCCGAGAACCAGTTCCGTGTTGGCCTGGTGCGTGTCGAGCGCGCGGTCAAGGAACGCCTGTCGATGGCGGAAAGCGAAGGCCTGATGCCGCAAGACCTGATCAACGCCAAGCCGGTAGCGGCAGCGGTGAAAGAGTTCTTCGGTTCCAGCCAGCTGTCCCAGTTCATGGACCAGAACAACCCTCTCTCGGAGATTACCCACAAGCGCCGTGTCTCCGCACTCGGCCCTGGCGGTCTGACCCGTGAGCGTGCCGGCTTCGAAGTCCGTGACGTACACCCGACCCACTACGGCCGTGTGTGCCCGATCGAGACCCCTGAAGGTCCGAACATCGGTCTGATCAACTCCCTGGCGGCCTACGCCCGCACCAACCAGTACGGCTTCCTGGAAAGCCCGTACCGCGTGGTGAAGGAAGGCGTTGTCAGCGACGACATCGTGTTCCTGTCGGCAATCGAAGAGGCAGATCACGTCATCGCACAGGCTTCGGCCGCGATGAACGACAAGAAGCAACTGATCGATGAGCTGGTAGCAGTTCGTCACCTGAACGAATTCACCGTCAAGGCGCCGGAAGACGTCACCCTGATGGACGTTTCGCCGAAGCAGGTTGTTTCCGTTGCAGCGTCGCTGATTCCGTTCCTCGAGCACGACGACGCCAACCGTGCGTTGATGGGTTCGAACATGCAGCGTCAGGCTGTACCAACCCTGCGTGCCGACAAGCCGCTGGTAGGTACCGGCATGGAGCGCAACGTTGCCCGTGACTCCGGTGTCTGCGTGGTTGCTCGCCGCGGTGGTGTGATCGACTCGGTCGACGCCAGCCGTATCGTTGTTCGCGTTGCCGACGACGAAGTGGAAACCGGCGAAGCGGGTGTGGATATCTACAACCTGACCAAGTACACCCGTTCGAACCAGAACACCTGCATCAACCAGCGTCCGCTGGTGAGCAAAGGTGACAAGGTTCAGCGTGGTGACATCATGGCCGACGGCCCGTCCACCGACATGGGTGAGCTGGCTCTGGGTCAGAACATGCGCATCGCGTTCATGGCGTGGAACGGCTTCAACTTCGAAGACTCCATCTGCCTGTCCGAGCGTGTTGTTCAGGAAGATCGCTTCACCACCATCCACATTCAGGAACTGACCTGTGTGGCGCGTGACACCAAGCTCGGCCCAGAGGAAATCACTGCGGACATCCCGAACGTGGGTGAAGCCGCACTGAACAAGCTGGACGAAGCCGGTATCGTTTACGTAGGTGCTGAAGTTGGCGCTGGCGACATCCTGGTCGGCAAGGTCACGCCAAAAGGCGAAACCCAGCTGACTCCGGAAGAAAAACTGCTGCGCGCAATCTTCGGTGAGAAGGCCAGCGACGTTAAGGACACCTCCCTGCGTGTGCCAACCGGCACCAAGGGTACTGTCATCGACGTACAGGTCTTCACCCGTGATGGCGTAGAGCGCGATAGTCGCGCGCTGGCCATCGAGAAGATGCAGCTCGACGAGATCCGCAAGGACCTCAACGAAGAGTTCCGCATTGTTGAAGGTGCAACCTTCGAGCGTCTGCGTTCTGCCCTGAACGGCCAGGTGGTTGATGGTGGTGCGGGCCTGAAGAAAGGCACCGTGATCACTGACGAGGTGCTGGACGGTCTGGAGCACGGCCAGTGGTTCAAACTGCGCATGGCTGAAGATGCACTGAACGAGCAGCTGGAAAAGGCTCAGCAGTACATCGTCGACCGTCGCCGTTTGCTGGACGACAAGTTCGAAGACAAGAAGCGCAAGCTGCAGCAGGGCGATGACCTGGCACCGGGCGTACTGAAGATCGTCAAGGTTTACCTGGCAATCCGCCGTCGCATCCAGCCGGGTGACAAGATGGCCGGTCGTCACGGTAACAAGGGTGTTGTCTCGGTCATCATGCCGGTTGAAGACATGCCGCACGATGCCAACGGTACTCCGGTTGACGTCGTACTGAACCCGCTGGGTGTACCTTCGCGTATGAACGTTGGTCAGATCCTTGAAACCCACCTGGGCCTCGCGGCCAAGGGTCTGGGCGAGAAGATCGACCGCATGCTCGAAGAGCAGCGTAAAGCCGCTGAGCTGCGCGTGTTCCTGACCGAGGTCTACAACGAGATCGGCGGTCGTCAGGAAAACCTCGACGAGTTCACCGACGAAGAGATCCTGGCCCTGGCTAACAACCTGAAGAAAGGCGTGCCGATGGCTACCCCGGTCTTCGATGGTGCCAAGGAGCGCGAGATCAAGGCCATGCTGAAACTGGCCGACCTGCCAGAGAGCGGCCAGATGGTGCTGTTCGACGGCCGTACCGGCAACAAGTTCGAGCGTCCTGTGACCGTTGGTTACATGTACATGCTCAAGCTGAACCACTTGGTGGACGACAAGATGCACGCGCGTTCCACTGGTTCCTACAGCCTGGTTACCCAGCAGCCGCTGGGTGGTAAGGCGCAGTTCGGTGGTCAGCGTTTCGGGGAGATGGAAGTGTGGGCGCTGGAAGCATACGGCGCGGCATACACCCTGCAAGAAATGCTCACAGTGAAGTCGGACGACGTGAACGGCCGTACCAAGATGTACAAGAACATCGTGGATGGCGATCACCGTATGGAGCCGGGCATGCCCGAGTCCTTCAACGTGTTGATCAAAGAGATCCGTTCGCTCGGTATCGATATCGATCTGGAAACCGAATAACACGTGACGCGAAGGGGAGTGGGGCAGGTAATGCCCGCTCCCTGCTCCGCCAGGAGGAAAGGCCTTGAAAGACCTACTGAATTTGCTGAAAAACCAGGGTCAAGTCGAAGAGTTCGACGCCATCCGCATCGGTCTGGCGTCGCCTGAAATGATCCGTTCGTGGTCGTTCGGTGAAGTTAAGAAGCCGGAAACCATCAACTACCGTACGTTCAAGCCTGAGCGTGACGGCCTGTTCTGCGCCAAGATCTTTGGCCCAGTCAAGGACTACGAGTGCCTGTGCGGCAAGTACAAGCGCCTCAAGCATCGCGGCGTAATCTGCGAGAAGTGCGGCGTTGAAGTTGCCCTGGCGAAGGTTCGTCGTGAGCGCATGGCGCACATCGAGCTGGCTTCGCCGGTTGCCCACATCTGGTTCCTGAAGTCGCTGCCGTCCCGTATCGGCCTGCTGATGGACATGACCCTGCGTGATATCGAGCGCGTGCTCTACTTCGAGAGCTATGTCGTTATCGACCCGGGCATGACTACCCTGGAAAAGGGCCAGCTGCTGAACGACGAGCAGTACTTCGAAGCGCTGGAAGAGTTCGGTGACGACTTCGATGCCCGTATGGGTGCCGAGGCTGTCCGCGAGCTGCTGCACGCTATCGACCTGGAGCACGAGATCGGCCGCCTGCGCGAAGAAATTCCGCAGACCAACTCGGAAACCAAGATCAAGAAGCTTTCCAAGCGTCTGAAGCTGATGGAAGCTTTCCAGGGCTCGGGCAACCTGCCTGAGTGGATGGTCCTGACCGTCCTGCCAGTGCTGCCGCCGGACCTGCGTCCGCTGGTTCCGCTGGATGGTGGCCGTTTCGCGACTTCCGACCTGAACGACCTGTATCGTCGGGTGATCAACCGTAACAACCGTCTGAAGCGCCTGCTGGATCTGTCGGCGCCGGACATCATCGTGCGCAACGAAAAGCGCATGCTGCAGGAAGCGGTTGATGCTCTGCTGGACAACGGCCGTCGTGGTCGCGCCATCACTGGCTCGAACAAGCGTCCGCTGAAGTCCCTGGCTGACATGATCAAAGGTAAGCAAGGTCGCTTCCGTCAGAACTTGCTCGGTAAGCGTGTTGACTACTCCGGCCGTTCGGTAATCACCGTAGGTCCGACCCTGCGTCTGCACCAGTGCGGTCTGCCGAAGAAGATGGCCCTCGAGCTGTTCAAGCCGTTCATTTTCGGCAAGCTGGAAATGCGTGGTCTGGCGACCACCATCAAGGCTGCCAAGAAGATGGTCGAGCGCGAGCTGCCAGAGGTGTGGGACGTTCTCGCTGAAGTGATTCGCGAACACCCCGTACTGCTCAACCGTGCACCGACCCTTCACCGTCTGGGTATCCAGGCGTTTGAACCCGTACTGATCGAAGGTAAGGCTATTCAGCTGCACCCGCTGGTCTGTGCTGCATACAACGCCGACTTCGACGGTGACCAGATGGCCGTTCACGTGCCGCTGACCCTGGAAGCCCAGCTCGAAGCGCGTGCGCTGATGATGTCGACCAACAACATCCTGTCGCCAGCCAACGGTGAGCCAATCATCGTTCCGTCGCAGGACGTTGTACTGGGTCTGTACTACATGACCCGGGAAGCCATCAATGCCAAGGGCGAAGGTCGCGTGTTCGCCGACCTGCAGGAAGTCGACCGCGTATTCCGCGCAGGCGAAGCCGCCCTGCACGCGAAAATCAAGGTTCGTATCAACGAAACCGTGAAAGAGCGTGATGGCTCGGTGGTCAAGAACACCCGCATCGTCGACACCACCGTCGGCCGTGCGCTGCTGTTCCAGGTTGTGCCGGCAGGTCTGCCGTATGACGTGGTCAACCAGCCGATGAAGAAAAAGGCGATCTCCAAGCTGATCAACCAGTGCTACCGCGTGGTTGGTCTGAAAGAGACCGTTATCTTCGCCGACCAGCTGATGTACACCGGTTTCGCTTACTCGACCATTTCCGGCGTTTCCATCGGTGTTAACGACTTCGTTATCCCGGACGAGAAAGCCCGCATCATCGGTAACGCTACCGACGAAGTGAAGGAAATCGAGAGCCAGTACGCCTCCGGCCTGGTAACCCAGGGCGAGAAGTACAACAAGGTCATCGACTTGTGGTCGAAGGCGAACGACGAAGTGTCCAAGGCGATGATGGCCAACCTCTCGAAAGAGAAGGTCATCGACCGCGAAGGCAAGGAAGTCGAGCAAGAGTCCTTCAACTCGATGTACATGATGGCTGACTCGGGTGCGCGGGGTTCCGCAGCCCAGATCCGTCAGCTGGCCGGTATGCGTGGTCTGATGGCCAAGCCGGACGGCTCCATCATCGAGACGCCGATCACTGCGAACTTCCGTGAAGGTCTGAGCGTACTTCAGTACTTCATCTCGACTCACGGTGCTCGTAAGGGTCTGGCGGATACCGCACTGAAAACCGCTAACTCCGGTTATCTGACTCGTCGTCTGGTGGACGTTGCCCAGGATCTGGTAGTAACCGAGATCGACTGCGGCACCGATCAGGGCCTGGTGATGACGCCACACATCGAAGGCGGCGACGTTGTAGAGCCACTGGGTGAGCGTGTATTGGGTCGTGTCATCGCCCGTGACGTGTTCAAGCCAGGTACCGAGGACGTTATCGTTCCGGCCGGTACCTTGGTCGACGAGCAGTGGGTCGAGTTCATCGAGCTGAACAGCATCGACGAAGTGATCGTGCGTTCGCCGATCAACTGCGAAACCCGCTACGGCATTTGCGCCAAGTGCTACGGTCGTGATCTGGCTCGTGGTCACCAGGTGAACATCGGCGAGGCTGTCGGCGTTATCGCTGCCCAGTCGATCGGTGAGCCGGGTACCCAGCTGACCATGCGTACGTTCCACATCGGTGGTGCTGCAAGCCGTACCTCGGCTGCCGACAGCGTCCAGGTTAAGAATGGCGGTATGGTGCGTCTGCACAACCTGAAGCAGGTTGAGCGTGCCGACGGTAACCTGGTTGCCGTATCGCGTTCGGGTGAGTTGGCGATTGCTGACGAGTTCGGTCGTGAGCGTGAGCGCTACAAGCTGCCTTACGGTGCGGTGATTTCGGTCAAGGAAGGTGAAAAGGTCGAAGCTGGCGCCATCGTCGCCAAGTGGGACCCGCACACCCACCCGATCGTTACCGAGCTGAAAGGTACCGTGACCTTCGTGGGCATGGAAGAAAACATCACCATCAAGCGTCAGACCGACGAACTGACCGGCTTGACCAACATTGAAGTACTGGACGTCAAGGATCGCCCTGCCGCAGGCAAGGAAATCCGTCCGGCAATCAAGATGGTCGATGCTGCAGGCAAGGACCTGTACCTGCCAGGTACTGACGTACCTGCCCAGTACTTCCTGCCGGCCAACGCCCTTGTCGGTGTGGCTGACGGTGCTCAGATCGGTGTTGGTGACGTTATCGCGCGTATCCCGCAAGAGACGTCGAAGACCCGTGACATCACCGGTGGTCTGCCGCGCGTTGCCGACCTGTTCGAAGCGCGTCGTCCGAAAGAAGCCTCGATTCTGGCTGAAGTCAGCGGCACCATCGCATTCGGTAAAGAGACCAAGGGCAAGCGTCGCCTGGTGATCACTCCGACCGACGGTAGCGATCCGTACGAAGAGCTGATTCCAAAGTGGCGCCACCTGAACGTCTTCGAAGGTGAACAGGTAAACCGCGGCGAAGTTATCTCGGACGGCCCGAGCGATCCGCATGACATCCTGCGTCTGCTGGGTGTGAGTGCGCTGGCGAAGTACATCGTCAACGAGATCCAGGACGTTTACCGTCTGCAAGGCGTGAAGATCAACGACAAGCACATCGAGACCATTCTGCGTCAGATGCTGCGCAAGGTTGAGATCTCCGAGTCGGGCGATTCCAGCTTCATCAAGGGCGACCAGATGGAACTGACCCAGGTGCTGGTAGAGAACGAGCGTCTCGCTAGCGAGGACAAGTTCATCTCCAAGTTCACCCGAGTGCTGCTGGGTATCACCAAGGCCTCGCTGTCCACCGAGTCGTTCATCTCCGCGGCTTCCTTCCAGGAAACAACCCGCGTACTGACCGAAGCGGCGGTAACCGGCAAGCGCGACTACCTGCGCGGCCTGAAAGAGAACGTGGTCGTGGGTCGTCTCATCCCGGCCGGTACTGGTCTGGCCTACCACAGCGAGCGCAAGCGTCGCCGTGATGCCGACAAACCGCTGCGTGTAAGCGCCAGTGAAGTGGAAGCTGCACTGACCGAAGCGCTGAATTCCAGCGGTAACTAAGTACAGGGCAAGGCCCCGGCAAGCCTCGGGCGATCATCGGCGACATGAAATGTTGCCGATGATCGGGCGGGGAGGGCCGGGGCCTCGTCTTGACTGGGTGCAAGATCCTCTTTAGACTTTTGTACCCTTAAATTTGGTGAGGCTCCGTCTCGCCAATTTTTGGCTTTCTTGCAAGACAATAGAGTCGCAAGACAATCAGTGGAGCTAGTAGATGGCAACTATCAACCAGCTGGTACGTCAGCCGCGTAAGCGTTCGGTCGAGAAGTCCGACGTTCCTGCGCTGCAGAACTGCCCGCAGCGTCGTGGCGTGTGCACCCGTGTGTACACCACCACGCCGAAAAAACCTAACTCGGCACTGCGTAAAGTATGCCGTGTGCGTCTGACCAACGGTTTCGAGGTTTCCTCGTACATCGGTGGTGAAGGCCACAACCTGCAAGAGCACAGCGTCGTCCTGATTCGTGGCGGCCGTGTAAAAGACTTGCCAGGTGTTCGTTACCACACCGTTCGCGGCTCTCTGGATACTTCGGGCGTTAAAGGCCGTAACCAGGGTCGTTCGAAGTACGGTACCAAGCGTCCGAAGTAATCGGTCGTTTGCAGACATCCATTTTTTTGAGTCGATAAGAGTAAGGTCGGGCGTGGGTCGAATGACCTGGTCCCGGGCTAACCTGAAGACCGTTTGAGGGCTTATCATGCCAAGACGTCGTGTAGCAGCAAAACGTGAGATCCTTGACGATCCGAAGTACGGATCCCAGATTCTCGCGAAGTTCATGAACCACGTGATGGAAAGCGGCAAGAAGGCCGTAGCCGAGCGCATCGTTTACGGTGCCCTGGATACCGTCAAAGCACGCAAGAACAGCGACCCCCTGGAAATCTTCGAGAAAGCTCTCGACGCCATCGCTCCGCTGGTCGAAGTAAAGTCCCGTCGTGTCGGCGGTGCCACTTACCAGGTCCCGGTTGAAGTTCGTCCATCCCGTCGTAACGCTCTGGCAATGCGCTGGCTCGTAGACTACGCCCGCAAGCGCGGCGAGAAGTCGATGGCTCTGCGTCTGGCCGGCGAACTGCTGGATGCTGCCGAAGGCAAGGGTGCTGCAGTCAAGAAGCGTGAAGACGTTCACCGTATGGCTGAAGCCAACAAAGCGTTCTCGCACTACCGCTTCTAATTCAAGCATCAATCTTTTTGCGAGGGCTTTATGGCTCGTACTACAGCAATTAACCGCTACCGTAACATTGGTATCTGTGCCCACGTTGACGCGGGCAAGACCACCACTACCGAGCGGATCCTGTTCTACACAGGTCTGAGCCACAAAATGGGCGAGGTGCATGACGGCGCCGCGACCACCGACTGGATGGTGCAGGAGCAGGAGCGGGGTATCACCATTACCTCCGCTGCCGTTACCACCTTCTGGAAAGGTTCCCGTGGTCAGTATGACAACTACCGCGTAAACGTTATCGATACCCCTGGCCACGTTGACTTCACCATTGAAGTAGAGCGTTCGCTGCGTGTACTCGACGGCGCGGTCGTTGTATTCTGCGGCACCTCCGGCGTTGAGCCGCAGTCCGAAACCGTATGGCGTCAGGCCAACAAGTACGGCGTTCCGCGTGTTGTTTACGTGAACAAGATGGACCGTGCTGGTGCAAACTTCCTGCGCGTCGTAGGTCAGATCAAGAACCGTCTGGGTCACACTCCGGTTCCTGTTCAGCTGGCCATCGGTTCGGAAGATAACTTCCAGGGTCAGGTTGACCTGATCAAGATGAAGGCTATCTACTGGAACGACGACGACAAGGGTACTACCTACCGCGAGGAAGAAATTCCTGCGGATATGGTCGAGCTGGCTAACGAATGGCGCAACAACATGGTTGAAGCCGCCGCCGAAGCCACCGAAGAGCTGATGAACAAGTACCTTGAAGAAGGTGAGCTGTCCGTCGAAGAGATCAAGGCAGGCCTGCGCGCGCGCACCCTGGCCAGCGAGATCGTTCCGGCTGTCTGCGGTTCGTCGTTCAAGAACAAGGGTGTTCCCCTGGTTCTCGACGCCGTTATCGACTTCCTGCCAGCTCCGACCGAGATCCCTGCGATCAAGGGCATCCACCCTGACCTGATCGACGTGCCTAAGGACGAAGTCAAGCCAGAGCAGTTCGACGAGCGTCATGCTGACGACGACGAGCCGTTCTCGGCCCTGGCCTTCAAGATTGCCACCGACCCGTTCGTTGGTACTCTGACCTTCGTTCGCGTTTACTCGGGCTTCCTGACCTCCGGTGACTCTGTCATCAACTCGGTCAAAGGCAAGAAAGAGCGCGTTGGTCGTATGGTCCAGATGCACGCCAACCAGCGTGAAGAGATCAAAGAAGTACGTGCAGGCGACATCGCTGCTCTGATCGGCATGAAGGACGTCACTACTGGTGATACCCTGTGCAACGCCGACAAGCCGATCATCCTCGAGCGTATGGACTTCCCTGAGCCTGTGATTTCGCTCTCTGTAGAGCCGAAAACCAAGCAGGACCAGGAGAAGATGGGTATCGCACTGGGCAAGTTGGCTCAGGAAGACCCATCGTTCCGCGTCAAGACCGATGAAGAAACCGGTCAGACCATCATCTCCGGTATGGGTGAGCTGCACCTGGACATCCTCGTTGACCGCATGAAGCGCGAATTCAACGTCGAAGCCAACATCGGCAAGCCGCAGGTTTCGTACCGCGAGAAGATCACCAAATCCAACGTCGAGATCGAAGGCAAGTTCGTTCGTCAGTCGGGTGGTCGTGGTCAGTTCGGTCACTGCTGGGTTCGCTTCTCCGAGCCGGACGTGGACGACAAGGGCAACATCACAGAAGGTCTGGTGTTCTCCAACGAAGTCGTTGGTGGTGTGATTCCTAAGGAATACATCCCTGCGATCCAGAAGGGTATCGAAGAGCAGATGAAAAACGGCGTTGTTGCCGGTTATCCTCTGATCGGCCTGAAGGCCGCGGTATTCGACGGTTCGTACCACGACGTCGACTCCAACGAAATGGCGTTCAAGATCGCTGCTTCGATGGCGACCAAGCAACTGGCCCAGAAGGGCGGTGGCGTGGTTCTCGAGCCGATCATGAAAGTCGAAGTTGTAACCCCGGAAGACTACCTGGGTGACGTGATGGGTGACCTGAACCGTCGTCGTGGTCTGGTCCAGGGTATGGATGAGTCGGTCTCTGGCCGCGTCGTCCGTGCTGAAGTACCGCTCGGAGAGATGTTCGGTTACGCAACCGACGTTCGTTCCATGTCTCAGGGTCGCGCAAGCTACTCCATGGAATTCTCCAAATACGCCGAAGCTCCGTCGAACATCGTCGAAGCACTCGTTAAAAAACAAGGCTAATCCCCTTTAGGCAAGAGGTTCACTGTCGTGGCTAAAGAAAAATTTGATCGTTCCCTTCCCCACGTTAACGTCGGCACCATCGGCCACGTTGACCACGGTAAGACCACTCTGACCGCAGCTCTGACTCGCGTCTGCTCCGAAGTTTTCGGTTCGGCAGTCGTTGAGTTCGACAAGATCGACTCGGCTCCGGAAGAAAAAGCGCGCGGTATCACCATCAACACCGCTCACGTCGAGTACAACTCGAACATTCGTCACTACGCTCACGTTGACTGCCCAGGTCACGCTGACTACGTGAAGAACATGATCACCGGTGCTGCCCAGATGGACGGCGCGATCCTGGTTTGCTCGGCCGCCGATGGTCCGATGCCACAAACCCGTGAGCACATCCTGCTGTCCCGTCAGGTAGGCGTTCCGTACATCGTGGTCTTCCTGAACAAGGCTGACCTGGTAGACGACGCTGAGCTGCTGGAACTGGTCGAGATGGAAGTTCGCGACCTGCTGTCCACCTACGACTTCCCAGGCGACGACACTCCGATCATCATCGGTTCCGCTCGTATGGCCCTGGAAGGCAAAGACGACAACGAAATGGGCACTACCGCTGTCAAGAAGCTGGTAGAAACTCTGGATGCCTACATCCCTGAGCCAGTTCGTGCCATCGACCAGCCGTTCCTGATGCCAATCGAAGACGTGTTCTCGATCTCGGGTCGTGGTACCGTTGTTACCGGTCGTATCGAGCGTGGTATCGTCCGCGTTCAGGATCCGCTGGAAATCGTTGGTCTGCGTGACACCACCACCACCACCTGCACCGGTGTTGAGATGTTCCGCAAGCTGCTGGACGAAGGTCGTGCTGGCGAGAACTGCGGCGTTCTGCTGCGTGGTACCAAGCGTGACGACGTTGAGCGTGGCCAGGTTCTGGTCAAGCCAGGTTCGGTCAAGCCGCACACCAAGTTCACCGCAGAAGTCTACGTCCTGTCGAAGGAAGAAGGCGGCCGTCACACTCCGTTCTTCAAAGGCTACCGTCCACAGTTCTACTTCCGTACCACTGACGTGACCGGTAACTGCGAACTGCCGGAAGGCGTTGAAATGGTAATGCCAGGTGACAACATTCAGATGACTGTTACCCTGATCAAGACCATCGCAATGGAAGACGGTCTGCGCTTCGCTATCCGTGAAGGCGGTCGTACCGTCGGCGCCGGCGTTGTGGCCAAAATCATCGAGTAATCACTCGACCGATTGAAAAAACCCCCGCTCAGCGGGGGTTTTTTTTATTGGGTTGACACTAATTGGGGGCGTCTATAGAATCACGCCTCCTTTTAGCGGGCGTAGTGCGTCCGTTGGGAACAGCCTGGAGTCTGAAATCCAATGCAAAATCAGCAAATCCGTATCAGGTTGAAGGCTTTCGACCATCGCCTGATCGACCAATCCACCCAGGAAATCGTGGAAACCGCGAAACGTACTGGTGCACAAGTGCGTGGTCCAATTCCACTGCCTACCCGCAAAGAGCGTTTCACCGTTCTGGTCTCCCCGCACGTCAACAAAGACGCGCGTGACCAGTACGAGATTCGCACTCATAAGCGTGTTCTGGACATCGTCCAGCCAACGGATAAAACCGTTGACGCGCTGATGAAGCTTGATCTGGCGGCAGGTGTGGAAGTACAGATCAGCCTCGGCTAAGACTTCGGTCTAGTCGTGTAACGCTCTGAAATGGGCGGCCATAGCGGGTGAAAGCCCCGTACACTCATGAGGTTTACAACATGACTATTGGTGTAATCGGTCGCAAGTGCGGTATGACCCGCATTTTCACCGAAGAAGGTGTCTCCATTCCGGTCACGGTCATTGAGATCGAGCCGAATCGCGTCACCCAGTTCAAAACTGAAGAAACCGATGGCTACCGTGCAGTGCAAGTCACTGTCGGCGAGCGTCGTGCTTCGCGTGTGACTGCCGCTCAGGCAGGCCACTTCGCCAAGGCCAACGTTGCCGCTGGTCGCGGTGTTTGGGAGTTCCGTCTTGAAGAAGGCGATTTCCAGGCTGGCGATCTGATCAAAGCTGAACTCTTCACTGCAGGCCAGCTGGTTGACGTTACTGGTCAGTCCAAAGGTAAAGGCTTCGCCGGTACCATCAAGCGCTGGAACTTCCGTGGTCAGGACAACACCCACGGTAACTCCGTGTCGCACCGTGTTCCTGGTTCCATCGGCCAGTGCCAGACTCCTGGTCGTGTGTTCAAGGGCAAGAAAATGTCCGGTCACATGGGCGCCGAGCGCGTGACTGTTCAGTCCCTGGAAGTAGTTCGCGTAGACGCTGAACGCAACCTGCTGCTGATCAAGGGTGCCGTACCTGGCGCTACTGGCGGCGACGTGGTTGTACGTCCAGCTGTCAAGGCTCGCGGTTAAGGGGAAACTGACATGCAACTTAATGTAAATGACGCTCAGGCGATCGAAGTTTCCGAACTGACTTTCGGTGGCGAATTCAACGAGACGCTGGTTCACCAAGCAGTCGTGGCCTACATGGCCGGCGGCCGTCAGGGCACCAAGCAGCAGAAGACCCGTTCCGACGTGGCTGGTGGCGGTAAGCGCCCATGGCGTCAGAAGGGTACTGGCCGTGCTCGTGCTGGTACCACTCGTGGTCCGATCTGGCGTGGCGGTGGTGTAACCTTCGCAGCTCGCCCTCAAGATCACTCGCAAAAGCTCAACAAGAAGATGTATCGCGCAGCTCTGCGCTCCATCCTCGCTGAGCTGGTGCGTAGCGACCGTCTGGTCGTGGTTCAGGACTTCGCTGTTGAAGCACCGAAAACCAAAGATCTGCTGAACAAGCTGAACGGCATGGGTCTGAGCGATGTACTGATCGTTTCCGACGCTGTTGATCAGAACCTGTACCTGGCTGCTCGTAACCTGCCGCACGTCGACGTACGTGACGTACAAGGTTCCGACCCGGTCAGTCTGATCGCATACGAGAAAGTGTTGATCACTGTCTCGGCCGTGAAGAAATTCGAGGAGCTGCTGGGATGAACCAGGAACGCGTATTCAAAGTCCTCCTTGGCCCGCACGTTTCCGAGAAGGCTACCGTTCTGGCTGAGAAAAAAGGCCAGTTCGTATTCAAGGTTGCTACTGATGCAACCAAGCTGGAAATCAAGAAAGCTGTCGAAGGCCTGTTCAACGTAAAAGTTGAAAACGTGTCGACTGTTAACGTTCTGGGTAAAACCAAGCGTACCGCACGTGGTCTGGGCAAGCGTAATGACTGGAAGAAGGCGATCGTCTCCCTTCAGCCAGGCCAAGATCTCGATTTCAGCAGCAGTGCTGAGTAAGGAAGGGGTGCATCATGGCAATCGTTAAATGCAAACCGACTTCCCCTGGCCGCCGTTTCGTGGTCAAGGTGGTCAACAAGGAGCTGCACAAAGGCGCTCCTCACGCACCGCTGATCGAGAAAAAATCGAAGTCTGGTGGTCGTAACAACAATGGCCGCATTACCACTCGTCACGTTGGTGGTGGTCACAAGCAGCATTACCGTCTGGTCGACTTCCGTCGCAACGACAAAGATGGCATTCCAGCCACTGTCGAGCGTATCGAATACGATCCAAACCGTACTGCTCACATCGCCCTGCTGTGCTACGCAGACGGTGAGCGTCGCTACATCATCGCGCCTAAAGGCGTGAGCGCTGGCGACCAGCTGATCGCAGGTGCCCTGGCCCCAATCAAGGCCGGTAACTCCCTGCAGCTGCGCAACATTCCAGTAGGTAGCACCATTCACGGCATCGAACTGAAGCCGGGTAAAGGTGCTCAGATCGCTCGTTCCGCTGGTGCTTCGGCTCAGCTGATCGCTCGCGAAGGTGTCTACGTGACCCTGCGTCTGCGCTCTGGTGAAATGCGTAAAGTCCTGGCTGAGTGCCGTGCGACCCTGGGCGAAGTCTCGAACTCCGAGCACAGCCTGCGTTCGCTGGGTAAAGCTGGTGCCAAACGCTGGCGCGGCGTTCGCCCAACCGTTCGTGGTGTTGCCATGAACCCGGTTGACCACCCACACGGTGGTGGTGAAGGTCGTACCTCCGGTGGTCGTCATCCGGTATCGCCATGGGGCTTCCCAACCAAGGGTGCTAAAACCCGTGGTAATAAGCGTACCGACAACATGATCGTCCGTCGTCGCAAGTAACTAGAGGGATACGACAGTGCCACGTTCTCTGAAAAAAGGTCCTTTTATCGATCTTCACCTGTTGAAGAAGGTCGAAGTGGCGGTGGAGAAGAACGATCGCAAGCCAGTTAAAACCTGGTCGCGCCGTTCGATGATCCTGCCACAAATGGTCGGTCTGACCATCGCGGTTCACAACGGTCGCCAGCATGTTCCAGTTCTCGTGAACGAAGACATGGTCGGCCACAAACTGGGCGAGTTCGCCGGTACCCGCACCTATCGCGGGCACGTGGCTGACAAGAAAGCCAAGCGTTAAGGGGTAAGGAAATGGAAGTAGCCGCTAAGTTGTCGGGCGCTCGCATCTCCGCCCAGAAAGCCCGCTTGGTCGCCGACCAGATCCGCGGGAAGAAGGTGGGCGAAGCGCTCAACCTGTTGGCCTTCAGCAGCAAAAAAGCCGCTGAAATCATGAAGAAAGTCCTCGAGTCGGCCGTAGCCAACGCCGAACACAACGAAGGCGCAGACGTTGATGACCTGAAGGTCTCCACCGTCTTCGTCAACGAAGGGCGTTCGCTGAAGCGCATCATGCCACGTGCCAAAGGCCGTGCTGATCGCATCGTCAAGCGGTCTTGCCATATCACTGTCAAGGTTGCGGACAAGTAACGGAGTCGATCAGATGGGTCAGAAAGTACATCCCACTGGCATTCGCCTGGGAATCGTCAAGGAGCACACCTCCGTCTGGTACGCAGACGGTGCTACTTACGCAGATTACCTGTTGAAGGATCTGAAAACGCGTGAGTACCTCCAAGACAAACTAAAAAGCGCGTCCGTAAGCCGTATCGATATTCATCGTCCGGCTCAAACTGCACGCATCACCATCCACACCGCTCGTCCCGGTATCGTTATCGGTAAGAAAGGTGAAGATGTCGAGAAGCTGCGTCAGGACCTGACCAAGCAGATGGGTGTGCCTGTGCACATCAACATCGAAGAGATCCGCAAGCCGGAACTCGACGCTATGCTGGTTGCGCAGAGCGTAGCTCAGCAGCTGGAACGCCGTGTAATGTTCCGTCGCGCCATGAAGCGCGCGGTACAGAACGCCATGCGTATTGGTGCCAAGGGCATCAAGATCCAGGTGAGCGGTCGTCTCGGCGGTGCTGAGATTGCTCGTACCGAGTGGTATCGCGAAGGTCGTGTGCCTCTGCACACCCTGCGTGCCGATATCGACTACAACACCTACGAAGCTCACACCACTTACGGTGTGATCGGTGTGAAGGTTTGGATCTTCAAAGGCGAAGTTATTGGTGGTCGCCAAGAAGAACTGAAACCACAAGCACCAGCGCCTCGTAAAAAAGCTGCTAAGTAAGGGGTACGCCAAATGTTGCAACCAAAGCGTACAAAATTCCGCAAGCAGATGACTGGCCACAACCGTGGTCTGGCACTGCGCGGTAGCAAAGTCAGCTTCGGCGAATTCGCCCTGAAAGCTGTTGCTCGCGGTCGCCTCACCGCTCGCCAGATCGAGTCCGCACGTCGTGCGCTGACCCGTCACGTTAAGCGTGGCGGTAAGATCTGGATCCGTGTGTTCCCGGACAAGCCGATCTCCAAAAAACCTCTTGAGGTTCGTATGGGTAAAGGTAAGGGCTCCGTGGAATACTGGGTTGCCCAGATTCAGCCAGGCAAAGTCCTGTACGAGATCGAGGGTGTTTCTGAAGAGCTGGCGCGCGAAGCTTTCGCCCTGGCTGCTGCAAAGCTGCCTCTCGCCACCTCCTTTGTTAAGCGGACGGTGATGTGATGAAAGCGAATGAACTTCGTGAAAAATCGGCACAGCAACTGAACGAGCAACTGCTCGGCTTGCTGCGCGACCAGTTCAATCTGCGTATGCAGAAAGCAACTGGCCAGTTGGGGCAGTCGCACCTGCTCTCGCAAGTTAAGCGTGACATCGCTCGCGTGAAAACTGTGCTCAACCAGCAGGCAGGTAAGTGATCATGGCTGAAGCTGAAAAAACCGTCCGTACGCTGACTGGCCGTGTCGTCAGCGACAAAATGGACAAGACCATCACCGTTCTGATCGAGCGTCGCGTAAAGCACCCGATCTACGGTAAATACGTTAAGCGTTCGACTAAGCTGCACGCGCACGACGAAGCCAACCAGTGCAAGATCGGCGACAAGGTTTCCATCCGTGAAACCCGTCCGCTGGCCAAGACCAAGTCCTGGGCACTGGTTGAAGTCCTCGAACGCGCTGTTGAAGTCTAAGGGCTAAGGGTCGGAGAAATTTTATGATTCAGACTCAATCCATGCTCGATGTGGCCGATAACAGCGGCGCTCGTCGCGTCATGTGCATCAAGGTACTCGGCGGTTCGCACCGCCGTTACGCCGGTATCGGTGACATCATCAAAGTAACCGTCAAGGAAGCAATTCCGCGCGGTAAGGTCAAAAAAGGCCAAGTGATGACCGCTGTCGTCGTACGTACCCGTCACGGTGTTCGTCGCGCTGACGGTTCCATCATTCGTTTCGACGGCAACGCTGCTGTTCTGCTGAACAACAAGCAAGAGCCGATCGGCACTCGCATCTTCGGGCCAGTGACCCGTGAACTTCGTACTGAGAAGTTCATGAAGATCGTCTCGCTCGCCCCTGAAGTGCTGTAAGGAGATCCGACATGCAAAAGATTCGTCGTGACGACGAGATCATCGTGATCGCCGGCAAAGACAAAGGTAAGCGCGGTAAGGTGCTGAAGGTTCTGGCTGATGACCGTCTGGTTATCGGTGGCGTGAACCTGGTCAAGCGTCATACCAAGCCTAACCCGATGGCGGGCGTACAGGGCGGTATCGTCGAGAAAGAAGCGCCTCTGCACGCTTCCAACGTTGCCATCTTCAACGGTGAAACCAACAAGGCTGACCGCGTTGGTTTCAAAGTAGAAGACGGTAAAAAAATTCGTGTCTTCAAGTCGACCCAAAAAGCGGTTGATGCTTGAACACTGCTAGGTAGAAGACCATGGCACGACTGAAAGAGATTTACCGGAACGAAATCGCTCCTAAGCTTAAGGAAGAACTTAAGCTGTCGAACGTGATGGAAGTTCCGCGCGTTACCAAGATCACCCTGAACATGGGTCTGGGCGAAGCGATCGGCGACAAGAAAGTCATCGAGCACGCTGTTGCCGACCTGGAAAAGATCACCGGTCAAAAGCCGGTCGTGACTTTCGCTCGCAAATCCATCGCTGGCTTCAAAGTCCGCGAAGGCTGGCCGATCGGCGTCAAGGTGACCCTGCGTAGCGACAAGATGTACGAATTCCTGGACCGCCTGCTGGCGATCTCCCTGCCTCGGGTTCGCGACTTCCGCGGCCTGAATGCCAAGTCCTTCGATGGTCGTGGCAACTACAGCATGGGCGTGAAAGAGCAGATCATCTTCCCGGAAATCGACTACGACAAGATCGATGCTCTGCGCGGTTTGGACATCACCCTGACCACCACTGCTCGTTCGGACGACGAAGGCCGCGCTCTGCTGCGTGCTTTCAAGTTCCCGTTCCGCAACTGATTGGAGTAGGAAAATGGCCAAGAAGAGCATGAAAAACCGCGAGCTGAAGCGTCAGCTCACGGTAGCAAAGTTCGCTAAGAAGCGTGCTGAGCTGAAAGCGACCATCGTCAACCTGAACGCCTCTCCAGAAGAGCGTTTCGCTGCCGTTGTCGCTCTGCAGAAGCAGCCACGCGACGCTAGCGCCTCGCGCCTGCGCAACCGTTGCCGCCTGACCGGTCGTCCTCACGGTGTATACCGTAAGTTCGGCCTGGGCCGTAACATGCTGCGTCAAGCTGCAATGCGCGGTGACGTACCAGGCCTGGTCAAGGCCTCCTGGTAATCGCTGCAGGCAAGGCACGGGTGGAGGGGGAGCAATCTTCCGACCGCCGGTGACCTTGCCAACAAACAAGCCCCTATATGGGGCTTGTTTCGTTTCTGCCTTGTGTCTAGAATGACCGGCTCACCTGAGCCTGGGTTTTTGCCCAAACCGTTCGGGTGGTTGTCATAGCCGCAAGGCTAATAATTCTTGTATCAGGAGCATCTAGCCCATGAGTATGCAGGACCCGTTAGCGGACATGCTAACTCGCATCCGTAATGCCCAGATGGCTGAAAAGTCCGTCGTAAGCATGCCTTCCTCTACCCTGAAGGTCGCGGTTGCCAAAGTTCTGAAGGACGAAGGTTACATCGCTGGCTACCAGGTAACTGGTGAGGCCAAGCCTTCCCTGTCGATCGAACTGAAGTACTTCGAAGGCCGTCCGGTCATCGAGGAACTGAAGCGCTCCAGCCGTCCAGGCCTGCGCCAGTACAAGGCCGTCACCGATCTGCCGAAAGTACGTGGCGGTCTGGGCGTGTCTATCGTCTCCACCAACAAAGGTGTGATGACTGATCGCGCTGCGCGCGCTGCCGGTGTCGGCGGCGAAGTTCTGTGCACAGTGTTCTAAGGGGGGATAGACATGTCTCGCGTCGCTAAGAACCCCGTTAAGCTGCCATCCGGTGTCGAAGTCAAATTCGCCGGCCAGCAGCTTTCGGTGAAGGGTGCCAAAGGTACTCTCGAACTGAACGTTCACTCGTCTGTTGAAGTTACCGAAGAGTCTGGTGAGCTGCGTTTCGTCGCTCGCAATGGTGACCAGCAAGCTCGTGCCATGGCCGGTACCACCCGCGCTCTGGTCAACAACATGGTCCAAGGCGTAAGCCAAGGCTTCGAGCGCAAGCTCCAGCTGGTCGGTGTTGGTTACAAGGCACAGGCTAAAGGCACCGTCCTGAACCTGGCCCTGGGCTTCTCTCACCCAGTGGACTACGAACTGCCAGCCGGTATCACCGCTGAAACACCTAGCCAGACCGACATCCTGATCAAGGGTATCGACAAGCAGCTGGTAGGTCAGGTGGCCGCTGAAATCCGCGACTTCCGTCCGCCAGAGCCTTACAAAGGTAAAGGTGTGCGTTACGCGGACGAAGTAGTCCGTCGTAAAGAAGCCAAGAAGAAGTAGGGCCTAGTAAATGACCGACAAAAAAGTTATTCGACTGCGTCGCGCTCGCAAAGCACGTCTCAAGATGCACGAACTCGAAGTCGTGCGCCTGTGCGTGTTCCGCTCCTCGCAGCACATCTACGCCCAGGTCATTTCGGCCGACGGCAGCAAGGTTCTGGCAAGCGCCTCGACCTTGGACAAAGACCTGCGTGATGGCGCCACTGGCAACATCGACGCGGCCACTAAGGTTGGCAAGCTGGTAGCTGAGCGTGCGAAAGCCGCCGGTGTATCTCAAGTTGCCTTTGACCGTTCCGGCTTCAAGTACCATGGCCGCGTCAAAGCGCTGGCTGATGCTGCTCGTGAAGGCGGGCTGGAGTTCTAAGTTATGGCAAATAACGATCAAAAGCGCGACGAAGGCTACATCGAGAAGCTGGTTCAAGTTAACCGCGTTGCCAAAACCGTAAAAGGCGGCCGTATCTTCACCTTCACCGCGCTGACCGTGGTTGGTGATGGTAAAGGTCGTGTTGGCTTCGGCCGTGGCAAGTCGCGCGAAGTACCAGCCGCGATCCAGAAAGCCATGGAAGCTGCTCGCCGCAACATGATCCAGGTTGACCTGAAGGGCACCACCCTGCAGTACGCCACCAAGGCTGCCCACGGCGCCTCGAAGGTTTACATGCAGCCTGCCTCGGAAGGTACCGGTATCATCGCCGGTGGCGCAATGCGTGCTGTCCTGGAAGTTGCTGGTGTTCAGAACGTTCTGGCCAAGTGCTACGGTTCGACCAACCCAGTGAACGTGGTTTACGCCACCTTCAAGGGTCTGAAAGCCATGCAATCTCCTGAATCCATTGCCGCCAAGCGTGGCAAGAGCGTCGAGGAGATCTTCTGATCATGGCAACCGTAAAAGTAACGCTGATCAAGAGCGTCTCGGGCCGTCTGCCTAACCACAAGCTGTGTGTTAAAGGCCTGGGTCTGCGTCGCATCGGTCACACTGTAGAAGTCCAGGATACTCCCGAGAACCGCGGGATGATCAACAAGGCTTACTACATGCTGAAGGTCGAGGGCTAATCGATGAAACTCAATGATCTGAGTCCAGCGCCGGGTTCCCGTCGCGAGAAGCATCGTCCAGGTCGTGGTATCGGTAGCGGTCTGGGTAAGACCGGCGGCCGTGGCCACAAAGGTCAGACTTCCCGTTCGGGTGGTTCGATCGCTCCTGGCTTCGAAGGCGGTCAACAGCCGCTGCACCGTCGCCTGCCGAAGTTCGGCTTCGTTTCCCTGAAAGCCATGGACCGCGCTGAAGTGCGTCTGTCCGAGCTGGCCAAAGTGGAAGGCGACGTGATCTCCGTGCAATCCCTGAAGGATGCCAACGTGATCAACCAGCACATTCAGCGTGTGAAAATCATGCTGTCTGGCGAAGTTACTCGCGCAGTCACCATCAAGGGTATCGCAGCCACCA
Source organism: Pseudomonas sp. 2,4-D (assembly GCF_030418155.1). Taxonomy (NCBI): domain Bacteria; kingdom Pseudomonadati; phylum Pseudomonadota; class Gammaproteobacteria; order Pseudomonadales; family Pseudomonadaceae; genus Pseudomonas; species Pseudomonas sp. 2,4-D. The sequence continues at coordinate 52,266 of NZ_JAUHUI010000025.1, read as the reverse complement.
AGGGTGCGCGTGCGGCTATCGAAGCAGCTGGCGGCAAATTCGAGGAATAAATGGCTAAGCAAGGTGCTCTCTCTTCGCTCGGTAAGGGCGGGATGTCGGAACTCTGGGCTCGTCTGCGCTTTCTGTTCATGGCGATCATCGTCTATCGGATAGGTGCGCATATCCCGGTTCCCGGCATCAATCCGGACCGTCTGGCGGATCTGTTTCGGCAGAATGAGGGGACCATTCTTAGCTTGTTCAACATGTTTTCCGGTGGCGCGCTCGAGCGCATGAGCATCTTTGCACTGGGGATCATGCCGTACATTTCGGCATCGATCATCATGCAGTTGATGACGGCGGTCAGCCCGCAACTGGAGCAGTTGAAGAAGGAAGGTGAAGCTGGCCGTCGCAAGATCAGCCAGTACACCCGCTACGGCACCGTTATCCTGGCACTGGTCCAAGCCATTGGCATGTCCATTGGCCTGGCCAACCAGGGCGTGGCGTTTTCTGTAGGCCTGGGCTTCCATGTCGTCGCTGTTTCCACTTTCGTGGCAGGCGCGATGTTCATGATGTGGCTGGGCGAGCAGATCACCGAGCGCGGTGTGGGCAACGGTATCTCGATGTTGATTTTCGCGGGTATCGTTGCCGGTCTTCCGAGAGCAATCGGGCAGTCTTTCGAGTCTGCACGCACAGGCGATATCAACATTTTCGCCCTGGTCGCCATCGGTCTGCTGGCAGTAGCGATTATCGGTTTTGTGGTGTTCATTGAGCGTGGTCAGCGTCGTATCGCCGTTCATTACGCCAAGCGTCAGCAGGGCCGTAAGGTCTTCGCTGCGCAGACTAGCCACTTGCCGCTGAAAGTGAACATGGCGGGGGTTATCCCGGCCATTTTCGCGAGCAGCATTCTGCTGTTCCCGGCTTCGCTGGGTGCCTGGTTTGGTCAGTCCGAAGGTATGGGCTGGCTGCAGGACATCTCGCAGTCGATCGCTCCTGGTCAGCCGTTGAACATTCTGCTGTTTAGTGCAGGGATCATTTTCTTCTGCTTCTTCTACACAGCGTTGATGTTCAACCCGAAAGACGTAGCGGAAAACCTGAAGAAGTCCGGTGCCTTTATTCCGGGTATCCGTCCTGGTGAGCAGTCGGCGCGCTACATTGATGGCGTTCTGACCCGTTTGACCATGTTCGGTGCTCTTTACATGATGGCCGTCTGCCTTCTGCCCCAGTTCCTGGTGGTGGCAGCAAATGTGCCGTTCTACCTTGGCGGGACCTCGTTGCTGATTGTGGTAGTGGTTGTGATGGACTTCATGTCCCAAGTACAATCGCACCTCGTTTCGCACCAGTACGAATCCCTGATGAAGAAAGCCAACCTGAAAGGCTACGGTGGCAGCGGTTTGCTGCGCTGATACGCCCCTAAGGTTCGAGGAGTCGGTAATGAAAGTTCGTGCATCGGTGAAAAAGCTGTGCCGTAACTGCAAGATCATCCGTCGCGAAGGCGTCGTACGAGTGATCTGCAGCGCGGAACCGCGTCACAAACAGCGCCAAGGCTGAGTGTGATCTGCGCTTCAAACCCAGCAGCTAGTGTGCTGCTGGGTTGATTATTCGTTTCTACAGCGATATTATCTCGCGCCCTATTTCTTGGCTTCCGGGGCGTAGGTAGCTGTCAATTGGAGTCCCACTGAATGGCCCGTATTGCAGGCGTCAACATTCCAGATAACAAGCATACTGTTATCTCGCTGACCTACATCTATGGTGTCGGTCGCACAACTGCACAGAAGATTTGTGCAGACGCTGGTGTAAACCCAGCCGCTAAGATCAAGGATCTGAGCGACGAGCAAATCGAAACCCTGCGTGGCGAAGTCGCGAAGTTCACCACCGAAGGTGACCTGCGTCGTGACATCAACATGAAGATCAAGCGCTTGATGGACCTGGGTTGCTACCGCGGCCTGCGTCATCGTAAAGGTCTGCCGGTTCGCGGTCAGCGCACCAAGACCAACGCACGCACCCGTAAGGGCCCGCGTAAGCCGATCCGCAAGTAATCGCCCAGGAATATAGACATGGCAAAACCTGCTGCTCGTCCTCGTAAGAAAGTCAAAAAGACAGTGGTTGATGGCATCGCCCACATCCATGCTTCTTTCAACAACACCATCGTGACCATCACCGACCGTCAGGGCAATGCTTTGTCCTGGGCGACCTCCGGTGGTTCGGGTTTCCGTGGTTCGCGCAAATCCACCCCGTTCGCAGCTCAGATCGCTGCTGAGCGTGCTGGTCAAGCTGCGCTGGAATACGGTCTGAAGAACCTCGACGTTAACGTCAAGGGTCCAGGTCCAGGTCGTGAGTCCGCCGTTCGTGCATTGAACAGCTGCGGCTACAAGATCGCCAGCATCACCGACGTGACGCCAATCCCGCACAACGGGTGCCGTCCGCCGAAGAAGCGTCGCGTGTAATCAGGAGACAGAAGAATGGCACGTTACATTGGTCCAAAATGCAAACTGTCTCGTCGTGAAGGCACTGATCTTTTCCTGAAGAGCGGCGTTCGCGCTCTGGAATCGAAGTGCAATATCGAAGCAGCCCCAGGTATCCACGGCCAGCGCCGTGGCCGTCAGTCCGACTACGGCACCCAGCTGCGTGAGAAACAAAAAGTCCGTCGTATCTACGGTGTTCTGGAGCGTCAGTTCCGCGGTTACTACCAAGCTGCTGCCTCTAAAAAAGGCGCAACCGGTGAAAACCTGCTGCAACTGCTCGAGTGCCGTCTGGATAACGTCGTTTACCGTATGGGCTTCGGCTCGACTCGTTCCGAGTCCCGTCAGCTGGTTTCGCACAAAGCGATCAGCGTCAACGGTAAGACTGTAAACATTCCATCCTACCAAGTTCGTCCGGGTGACGTGGTCGCAGTCCGCGAGAAATCGCTGGGCCAGTTGCGCATTGTTCAAGCCCTTGAACTGTGCGCCCAGCGTGGCCGCGTTGAGTGGGTTGACGTGGATGCTGCTAAAAAGTCGGGCGTTTTCAAGAACGTTCCTGCTCGCAGCGACCTGTCTGCCGACATCAACGAAAACCTGATTGTCGAGCTCTACTCCAAGTAAGGGCTAGAAAATAGGTGCATCCATGCAGATTTCGGTAAATGAGTTCCTGACTCCCCGCCACATTGATGTGCAGGTAGTCAGTCCGACCCGCGCCAAAATTACGCTCGAGCCTCTCGAGCGTGGTTTCGGCCATACCCTGGGCAACGCGCTGCGCCGCATCCTGTTGTCCTCCATGCCTGGCTGTGCAGTAGTCGAGGCCGAGATCGATGGCGTACTCCATGAGTACTCCGCGATCGAAGGTGTTCAGGAAGACGTAATTGAAATCCTGTTGAACCTGAAAGGTCTCGCTATCAAACTGCATGGTCGTGACGAAGTTACGCTGACCTTGTCGAAAAAGGGTTCGGGGGTGGTTACCGCTGCCGATATTCAGCTGGATCACGATGTCGAGATCGTCAACCCCGATCACGTAATCGCGAACCTGGCGTCGAACGGCGCTCTGAACATGAAGCTCACTGTAGCTCGTGGTCGTGGTTACGAGCCGGCCGACTCCCGTCAAACCGACGAAGACGAAAGCCGTAGCATTGGCCGTCTGCAGTTGGACGCCTCCTTCAGCCCGGTGCGTCGTATCGCCTATGTGGTCGAGAACGCCCGTGTTGAACAGCGTACCAACCTGGACAAACTGGTCATTGATCTGGAAACCAACGGCACCCTGGATCCTGAAGAGGCTATCCGCCGCGCTGCGACCATTCTGCAACAGCAGTTGGCTGCGTTCGTCGACCTCAAAGGTGACAGCGAGCCTGTCGTAGTCGAGCAGGAAGACGAGATCGATCCGATCCTGCTGCGTCCGGTTGACGACCTGGAACTGACTGTACGTTCGGCCAACTGCCTCAAGGCGGAGAACATCTACTACATCGGCGACCTGATTCAGCGTACCGAAGTAGAGCTGTTGAAGACTCCTAACCTGGGTAAGAAGTCCCTGACTGAAATCAAGGACGTTCTGGCCTCTCGTGGTCTGTCTCTCGGCATGCGCCTCGACAACTGGCCGCCTGCAAGTCTTAAGAAAGACGACAAGGCGACCGCCTGATCGTCGTAATCACCGAACGTAGTGTTTGGTAAGGAATGAATCATGCGTCATCGTAAAAGTGGACGTCACCTGAGCCGTACCAGCTCTCACCGCAAGGCTATGTTCCAGAACATGGCAGTGTCGCTGATCGAGCACGAGCTGATCAAAACCACCCTGCCGAAAGCCAAGGAACTGCGCCGCGTTGCCGAGCCGCTGATCACCCTGGCCAAGGAAGACAGCGTTGCTAACCGTCGTCTGGCCTTCGACCGTACCCGTTCGAAGTCCGCTGTTGGCAAACTGTTCAACGACCTGGGCAAGCGTTACGCCACCCGTCAGGGCGGCTACCTGCGCATCCTGAAGTGCGGTTTCCGCGCTGGCGACAACGCGCCTATGGCGTACGTCGAGCTGGTTGATCGTCCGGTCGGCGGTGCTGTAGAAGCTGCTGAGTAAGACGTTCTGTCTGCTACAGAAAACCGGGCCTAGTGCCCGGTTTTTTGTTTGTACATCTATTGTTTATCTCTATTGATGTAAGTCATGTAATGAATTTGTCCCTGTAATCTTGCTCGTCAATACTCTTTCTACAGCCGATTAGCCGGCCCTTGAAGAACGAAAAGGAGAGCCCATGAGCAAGATTCTCACCACCGCTAGCGGTGCACCTGTAGCCGACAACCAGAACTCCCGCTCCGCCGGCCCGCGCGGTCCGCTGCTGCTCGACGACTTCCACCTGATCGAGAAGCTCGCCCATTTCAACCGCGAGAACATTCCTGAGCGCCGCGTCCATGCCAAAGGCTCGGGCGCCTACGGTACCTTTACCGTTACTCACGATATCACCGGCTATACCAGCGCCAAGCTGTTCGAAGAGGTCGGTAAACAAACCGAGACTTTCTTACGGTTCTCCACCGTTGGTGGCGAGCGCGGCTCTGCAGATACCGAGCGTGACCCGCGTGGCTTCGCGGTGAAGTTCTACACCGAAGAAGGTAACTGGGACATCGTCGGTAACAACACGCCAGTGTTCTTCATTCGTGATCCACTGAAGTTCCCGGACTTTATCCACACCCAGAAGCGCCACCCGCAGTCCAACCTGAAGAATGCTCAGATGATGTGGGACTTCTGGTCGCACTCCCCAGAAGCGCTGCATCAGGTCACCATCCTGTTTTCCGACCGTGGCATTCCGGACGGCTACCGTCACATGCATGGCTTTGGCAGCCACACCTACAGCCTGATCAATGCAAAGGGTGAGCGCACTTGGGTCAAGTGGCACTTCAAGACCCAACAAGGCATCAAGAACCTCACCCCGGCAGACGCTGCACGCCTGGCAGGTACCGACCCGGACTACGCTCAGCGCGACCTCTTCGAGGCCATCGAGCGTGGCGACTACCCGCGCTGGACTGTCTGCATTCAGGTGATGAGCGAAGCCGAGGCTGCCAGCCGCGATGAGAACCCATTCGACGTGACCAAGACCTGGTCGCAGAAGGATTATCCGCTCATCGAGGTGGGTGTACTGGAGCTCAACCGTAACCCGCTCAACTATTTTGCGGAGGTCGAGCAGGCCGCGTTCGGGCCGAGCAATATGGTGCCCGGCGTCGGTCTTTCCCCGGACCGCATGCTGCAAGGCCGTGTATTCGCCTACGCTGACGCGCACCGCTATCGCGTGGGTACCAACCACCAGCAATTGCCAGTCAACGCGCCACGCTGCCCGGTGAACAGCTACCAGCGTGACGGCTCGATGGCCACCGGCAGTTACGGTAGTGCACCGAACTACGAGCCAAACAGCTACAGCGATGCCCCGAAACAGTCGCCACGTCATGTTGAGCCAGCATTGGCCATGAATGGTTCGGCTGATCGCTACGATCACCGCGAGGACACCGACTACTTCAGCCATGCCGGCGCTTTGTTCCGTTTGATGAACGATGAGCAGAAGGCCCTGCTGATCAGCAACATCGCCGGTACCATGGCGGGCGTCAGCGAAGACGTGATCCAGCGTCAGCTACAGTACTTTTTCAAGGCGGATCCGGCCTACGGCGAAGGAATTGCCAAGGCTTTGGGCATCAATCTCGCCTAAGTCGAAGTGATAAGAAGAACCGCCCTCATTTGGGCGGTTTTTCAATGAATATCACTACTGTTTAACCGATTTTTTGCGTCTAATTGCGCGTTTTTCAGTGACCATAGACAAAAGCTGGTTCACACTATGTGGCATAGACGTTTTCACATGGAGAATCAGGGCGATGCAAGGCCACCCGGATGTAATCAACTATCTCGTCACGCTGCTGAAGGGCGAACTGGCGGCACGCGACCAGTACTTCATTCATTCGCGCATGTACGAAGACTGGGGCCTGTCCAAGCTCTACGAGCGCATCAACCACGAGATGGAGGAAGAGACGCAACACGCCGATGCCCTGATGCGCCGTATCCTCATGCTCGAAGGGACCCCTGACATGCGTGCGGATGACCTGGAGGTCGGTAGCACCGTGCCGGAAATGATCGAGGCTGACCTCAAGCTCGAATACAAGGTGCGCGGTGCGCTTTGCAAAGGCATCGAGCTGTGCGAATTGCACAAGGACTACGTCAGTCGTGACATCCTGCGTGCGCAGCTGGCCGACACCGAAGAAGATCACACCTACTGGCTTGAGAAGCAGCAGGGCCTGATCAAGGCCATCGGGCTGGAAAACTACCTGCAGTCGCAGATGTAAGTTATCCACAGACTCAAGTAAAAGCCCCTGGCACCATCGGTACCAGGGGCTTTTTCATTGCCCCGGCAATACTCAGGCCCTATCCCGCTCCAGCAATGGTTTCAGGTAATGGCCGGTATATGACTGCTTCATCTCGCTCAGCTCTTCTGGTGTACCGCAGGCAATGATCTGCCCACCCTTGGAGCCGCCCTCAGGCCCCAGATCAACCAGCCAGTCGGCGGTCTTGATCACATCCAGGTTATGCTCGATCACCACCACGGTGTTGCCGTGGTCGCGCAGGCGATGCAACACGTCCAGCAGTTGCTGGATATCGGCAAAGTGCAGACCGGTGGTAGGTTCGTCGAGGATGTACAAGGTCTTGCCGGTATCGCGCTTGGACAGTTCGCGCGACAGCTTTACCCGCTGCGCCTCACCGCCGGACAACGTGGTCGCTGATTGCCCCAGTTTGATGTACGAGAGGCCCACATCCATCAACGTTTGCAGCTTGCGCGCCAGCGCCGGCACCGCATCGAAGAACTCGCGGGCATCCTCGATGGTCATTTCCAGCACCTCGTGGATGTTCTTGCCCTTGTACTTGATCTCCAAGGTTTCGCGGTTGTAGCGCTTGCTCTTGCACACGTCACACGGCACGTAGATGTCCGGCAGGAAGTGCATTTCCACCTTGATCAGGCCATCGCCCTGGCAGGCCTCGCAACGGCCACCCTTGACGTTGAACGAGAAACGCCCCGGGCCATAACCACGCGAGCGTGACTCCGGGACACCGGAGAACAGCTCGCGGATCGGCGTGAAGATGCCGGTGTAGGTCGCCGGGTTGGAGCGCGGCGTGCGGCCGATCGGGCTCTGGTCGATATCCACCACCTTGTCCAGGTGCTGCAGGCCGTCCATGCTGCTGTGCGGTGCGGCTTCCAGGCTGCTTGCGCCATTGAGGGCGGTGGCGGCCAAGGGGTAAAGGGTATTGTTGATCAGCGTCGATTTACCCGAGCCGGATACACCGGTCACGCAGGTCAGCAGGCCGATCGGTACTTCCAGGTCGACGTTCTGCAGGTTGTTGCCACGTGCGCCCTTGAGCTTGAGCTGCAGCTTCTTGTTGCGCGGTGTGCGCTTGGCCGGCACGACGATCTTCTTGCGCCCGGACAGGTACTTGCCAGTCAGCGAATCGGGATGGTCCATGACCTCCTGGGGCGAGCCCTCGGCGACGATCTGCCCACCGTGAACACCGGCGCCCGGGCCGATATCGACCACGTAGTCGGCCAGCCGAATGGCGTCCTCGTCGTGTTCCACCACGATCACCGTGTTGCCCAGGTCGCGCAAATGGTTAAGTGTGGCCAACAGGCGGTCGTTGTCGCGTTGATGAAGGCCGATGGACGGTTCATCGAGGATGTACATCACCCCCACCAGACCGGCACCGATCTGGCTGGCGAGTCGGATACGTTGCGCTTCGCCACCGGACAGGGTGTCGGCGCTACGATCCAGGGTCAGGTAGTCGAGGCCGACATTGACCAGAAACTGAAGTCGTTCGCAGATTTCCTTGAGGATTTTTGCCGCGATTTCGCCACGTCGGCCAGTAAGGGTCAGTTGACCAAAGTAGTTGCTGGCTTCACCGATCGGCATATTGGTTACAGCCGGCAGGGTCTTCTCGCCCACCCACACATGGCGCGCCTCGCGGCGCAGGCGCGTACCCCGGCAATCCGGGCACGGTTGCGTGCCAAGGAATTTGGCCAGTTCTTCACGCACAGTGGCCGATTCGGTTTCGCGGTAGCGACGCTCAAGGTTTGGCACAATGCCTTCGAACGGGTGCGATCGCTTGACGATGTCGCCTCGGTCGTTGAGGTACTTGAAATCGACACTCTGCTTGCCGCTGCCCTGCAGGATCACTTTCTGGTGTTCGGCTGACAGCTCGCCGAAAGGCTCCTCCAGGCTGAAGCCGTAGTGCGCAGCCAACGAACCGAGCATCTGGAAGTAGTACACGTTACGCCGGTCCCAGCCGCGGATCGCGCCTTCGGCCAAGGTCAGTTCGGTGTTGACCAGGCGTTTGGTGTCGAAGAACTGCTTGACCCCCAGGCCGTCGCAGGTCGGGCAGGCGCCAGCCGGGTTGTTGAAGGAAAACAGCTTCGGTTCCAGCTCGCTGATCGCGTGGCCGCACACCGGACAGGCGAAGCGCGCGGAGAAGATCGTCTCTTCGCCTTGTTCGTCGTCCATCGGTGCCACCAGGGCAATACCATCGGCCAGCTTCAACGCGGTTTCGAACGATTCGGCCAGGCGCTGTTGCAGGTCGGCGCGGACTTTGAATCGGTCCACCACCACATCGATGCTGTGCTTCTTCTGCTTGTCCAGCTTGGGCAACTCATCAAGCTCGTAGAGCTTGCCGTTGACCCTGGCCCGCACGAAGCCCTGGGCGCGAAGCTCGTCAAACACCGCCAGGTGCTCGCCCTTGCGCTCGCGCACTACCGGCGCAAGCAGCATCAGCTTGCTGCCTTCCGGGCGCTCCAGCACCAGGTCGACCATCTGGCTGATCGTTTGCGCCTCCAGCGGGATATCGTGGTCCGGGCAGCGTGGAGTACCGACGCGGGCGTATAGCAGGCGCAGATAATCGTAGATTTCGGTGATGGTGCCGACCGTGGAGCGCGGGTTGTGCGAGGTCGACTTCTGCTCGATCGAAATCGCTGGCGACAGGCCTTCGATGGTGTCGACGTCGGGCTTTTCCATCATCGACAGGAACTGCCGGGCGTAGGCCGACAGCGATTCCACGTAGCGGCGCTGGCCTTCGGCGTACAAGGTATCGAACGCCAGGGACGACTTGCCGGAACCGGACAAACCGGTGATCACGATCAACTTGTCCCGGGGCAGGGTCAGGTCGATGTTCTTCAGGTTGTGGGTACGTGCCCCACGAATAAGGATCTTGTCCACTGCGGCCTCGCTTGGCGGGCATAAACAAGGAAGTATACGGCGCGCCAGTATGACGCGGCAAAGCGTCGCGTTGATGCCGTCAAGCTGTCGGACTGATAGAATCGCCGCCGGTTCACACGAGGTTAATCCATGCACGACACCCACAACGAGCGTATGAGTAGCGGCGAAACCCGCGCCGCTGGCGGCCTTGCCCTGGTCTTTGCCTTTCGTATGCTGGGCATGTTCATGGTCTTGCCGGTACTGGCCACCTACGGCATGGACCTGGCTGGCGCCACGCCTGCCCTGATCGGCCTGGCCATTGGTGCCTATGGCCTGACCCAGGCGGTATTGCAGATCCCGTTCGGGATGATTTCCGACCGCATCGGTCGCCGGCCGGTGATTTATCTGGGGCTGGTGATCTTCGCCCTGGGCAGTGTACTGGCGGCCCAAGCCGACTCTATCTGGGGCGTGATTGCCGGGCGCATCCTGCAGGGCGCGGGGGCAATTTCTGCTGCGGTCATGGCACTGCTGTCGGACCTCACCCGCGAACAACACCGGACCAAGGCCATGGCCATGATCGGCATGAGCATCGGCCTTTCGTTTGCTGTCGCCATGGTCGTCGGTCCATTGCTGACAAGTGCCTTTGGTTTGTCAGGTTTGTTCCTGGTCACGGCTGGGCTGGCCCTGGTCGGCATGCTGTTGATCGCGTTTGTCGTGCCCAACACCCACAGCATTTTGCAGCACCGCGAGTCGGGTGTGGCGCGCCAGGCCATCGGCCCGACCCTGCGCCATCCGGACCTTCTGCGCCTGGACGTAAGCATTTTCATCCTGCACGCCGTCCTCATGGCCAGCTTCGTTGCGCTGCCGCTGGCGTTCGTCGAGCGTGGCGGCCTGCCCAAGGAGCAGCACTGGTGGGTGTACCTGACCGCGCTGTTCATCTCATTTTTTGCAATGGTCCCGTTCATCATCTACGGCGAAAAAAAGCGCAAGATGAAACGTGTGTTGGCCGGCGCGGTCAGTGTCCTGCTGCTGACGGAGATATACTTCTGGGAGTGGGCTGACGGTTTGCGCGGACTGGTGATTGGCACCGTGGTATTCTTTACCGCATTCAACCTGCTGGAGGCTTCGCTGCCTTCTCTGGTGAGCAAGGTGTCGCCTGCCGGTGGCAAGGGGACGGCAATGGGGGTGTATTCCACCAGCCAGTTCCTCGGTGCAGCGTTAGGCGGGATTCTTGGCGGCTGGCTGTTCCAGCACGGTGGGCTGAACACGGTGTTCCTCGGTAGCGCGGTGCTGTGTGCTATCTGGCTGATCGTCGCCTTGCGCATGAACGAGCCGCCATATGTGACCAGCCTGCGCATGCCCCTGGCGCCTGAGGCGGTCCGGGAGGCCGGCCTGACCGAGCGCCTGATGGCCGTGCCGGGTGTGACCGACGCTGTGGTGGTGGAAGAAGAAGCCGCCATCTATATCAAACTGGATACGAAAATTTTGGACCGTGCGACCCTCGAGCGACTGGTGAATCCAGCCTCTTCGGCGTGCGAAGCCTAGGAGAACGTTATGGCCCGTGGGGTTAACAAAGTCATTCTGGTCGGTACCTGTGGCCAGGATCCCGAAGTCCGCTACCTGCCCAACGGTAACGCCGTGACCAACCTGAGCCTGGCCACCAGCGAGCAGTGGACTGACAAGCAGTCGGGCCAGAAGGTCGAGCGTACCGAGTGGCACCGTGTGTCGCTGTTCGGCAAGGTTGCCGAAATCGCTGGCGAATACCTGCGCAAGGGTTCGCAGTGCTACATCGAAGGCAAGCTGCAGACCCGCGAGTGGGAAAAAGACGGCATCAAGCGCTACACCACCGAGATCATCGTCGACATCAACGGCACCATGCAGCTGCTCGGCGGTCGTCCGCAAGGCCAGCAGCAGGGCGGCGACCCGTACAATCAGGGTGGCGGCAATTATGGTGGTGGCCAGCAGCAACAGTACAACCAGGCACCGCCACGCCAGCAGGCCCAGCGCCCGCAACAGGCCCCTCAGCGCCCAGCGCCGCAACAGCCTGCGCCGCAGCCGGCGGCTGACTTCGACAGCTTCGATGACGATATTCCGTTCTGATCAAAGCGGTAGGGCGTTCAGCAAGACGAAACCCAGGGCAGTTGCCCTGGGTTTTTTTATGGGCAGCACCGCGTATCTGGCATCGCTTTCAGTAGAACAACCGCGGTTCCGGCGAATCCAGCAGGCTTGCCAGCTTGGTCAGGGCAAAGCCCAGTGCCTGGCGGCTGGGTGCCATCAGAGCGATGCGCACACCGCTGGTGGCGTGGCTGCGTTCTGGCAGGAACTGGCTGCCGCTGACCACTGTTACGCCGTTGTCACGTGCCAGGTTGGCAAATTCGTCGCTGGTCCAAGGTTCTGGCAGCTCCAGCCAGATATGGAAACTGTGGGGCTGACTGCGGATCTTGTATTGGCCAAGAATCTCCCGGGCCATGTGCTGGCGCGCGGCCGCCTCCTGCTGCTGCATACGCACCAACTGGTCGGCCTTGCCGCTGTTGATCAGGTTACTGGCCAATTGCGCCATCAGAGGCGATGGCATCCACACGCTGCTGCGTACCATCGATGATAACCGCGACAGGGTTTGCGGCGGGGCGTACAGGTAGCCGATGCGCAGCGCCGGCAGCACGCTTTTGGACAGGCTGGTGAGGTATACCGAGCGTTCAGGCGCATACGCTGCAAGCGGCTTGTAGTCCGGGCTGGGCTCGAGAAAACCATAGATATCGTCATCCACGATGAACAGGTCGAACTCACGGGCGATCTCGGCGATAGCCTGGCGCCTTGCTGGGGGCATGATCGAGTTGGTCGGGTTCTGGTGCGTGGTGACGCACACCAGCAGGGAAGGGCGGTGTTCCAGGCAGGCCGCGCGCAATGCCTCCGGGATGAGCCCGTGTTCGTCCATGGCGACGCCGCGCAGGCGCCGGCCCAGGCTGTGGGCCAGGGATATGATGCCCGGGTAGCAGAGCGACTCGCACAGCACCACATCGTCACTCTTCGACAGGCTGCTGATGGCCACCAGCAGCCCATGTTGGGCGCCAGCGGTCAGTACTACCTGCTGCCAGCGAGCATCAGGCAGCCAGCGCTGTATCCAGGTCGCACCGGCTTGTTTGTGGGAGGTGTGACCACCCTCTGTCACATAGTCGAGTACCTGCCCCAAGTTCGAGGAGGAGGCCAGTTCGCTGATAGCCGTGCCTAGCCACTCGCTCATGTGAGCGTCGTTGGGCTTGATGATCGAGAGGTCGATCTGGTTACTCTCGCCGGCAACGGATGTGGGTACCGACGGGGCGGGTAATGGCTGCCGCAGTTGCCTGACAAATGTGCCCCGCCCTACCTCGCCAGCCACCAGACCACGCTTGGCTGCTTCGTCGTAGGCCCTGCCAACAGTGCCGGGGGTTACATTCAGCGCCTCGGCCAGGTCCTTGAGCGTGGGTAAGCGATCGCCTTCTGCAAGCCGACCACTTTCGATGTCCTGTTCAAGGGCATCAGCGATCATCAGGTAAACCGGCTGTGTTTGATGGCTGTATTGGGGGATCCACATGGAGATGGCACCAGGCTCTGCAAGAGCGCGAAAGCCTAGCATGAAAGCTCGGATGCAGGTAATGATGGTAATTGGCGAAATTGAGTTGAATTTATTTTAGATTGAATCGATTCAATTTTTGAAATTACAATCATCGCACCGATCAGGCCGGCCACACTCGGGCTTTGCCTGGCATAACGCTCCACTGGATGGACATCGCTATGGAAATGTTGGGCTCTTACTGGGCGGAGCACTGGTTGCTGGCAGTCCTCATACTTGGCGCGATCGCCTTCGTTGCGGGCTTCGTCGATAGCATTGCCGGTGGTGGTGGTTTGTTTCTGGTGCCGGGTTTTCTGCTGGTTGGCATGCCGCCCCAGGTGGCACTGGGTCAGGAAAAACTGGTCAGTACCCTCGGCACGCTGGCGGCTATCCGCAACTTCCTGGCCAACAGCAGGATGGTCTGGCAAGTAGCGTTGGTTGGGGTGCCGTTTTCGCTATTAGGCGCCTACCTGGGGGCTCACCTGATCGTGTCGATCTCGCAGGAAACGGTGGGCAAGATCATCCTGGCACTAATCCCCCTCGGCATTCTCATTTTCCTTACCCCCAAGGATCGTCCGGTCGAGGAGCGCAAACTGTCTTCGCGAATGCTGTACACGGTAGTGCCGTTGACTTGCCTGGCCATTGGCTTCTACGACGGCTTCTTCGGCCCCGGTACCGGCAGCATGTTCATCATCGCTTTCCATTACCTGCTGCGCATGGACCTGGTCTCCAGTTCGGCCAACTCCAAAACCTTCAACTTCGCTTCCAACATCGGTGCTTTGGTGGCGTTCGTCAGCGCAGGCAAGGTCGTCTACCTGCTGGCATTGCCACTTGTGGCCTACAACATCCTTGGTAACCACCTGGGCAGTTCCCTGGCCTTGCGTAAAGGCAACGACGTGGTGCGCAAGGCGTTGGTGTTCTCGATGCTCTGCCTGTTCACCAGCCTGGGCGTGAAGTACCTGACCTGAGCCATTGATAGGAGATAACGAATGAAAACCGCATTTGTAACCGGTGCTTCCTCAGGCTTTGGCCGCGCCATCTGCTGCACCCTGATCGGCAAAGGCTACCGTGTGATCGGTGGAGCCAGGCGCATGGACAAACTGAAAGCACTGGAGGCCGAACTGGGCGTAAATTTCATTCCGCTGGCGCTGGATGTCACTGATTCAGTATCGCTCGAGAAGGCGGTCGAGCAGATGCGTGAGGCGTCGCTGCAGATCGATCTGCTGGTCAACAACGCGGGGCTGGCGCTGGGCGTGGACCGTGCCCAAACCAGCAGTGCCGCAAACTGGCAGCAGATGATCGATACCAACATCACCGGCCTGGCCATGGTCACCCACAAGATCCTGCCGCAGATGGTGGCAGCCGATAGCGGCATGATCATCAACATCGGCTCGATCGCCGGCACTTACCCCTACCCGGGCGGTAACGTGTATGGCGCCAGCAAGGCGTTCGTCCGCCAGTTCAGCCTCAATCTGCGTGCCGACCTGGCTGGCACCCGGGTGCGGGTGAGCAACATCGAGCCGGGGCTGTGCTCCGGCACGGACTTCTCGGTGGTGCGCCTCAATGGCGACATGGACGCCGTGCAGGCTTTGTATCGGGATGTAGAGGCCCTTCTGCCGGAGGACATCGCAGCAACGGTAGCCTGGGTTGCCGAGCAGCCGGCGCACGTGAATATCAATACCATCGAGATCATGCCTGTGGCGCAGAGCAGTGCGGCGCTGAATGTGGTGCGTAACCTGCCACGTGCCTGATCGGGGCCGCACCACTGACCCAGGTCATCGCAGCTTCTGGATTCTTGACTAGTCTTATCCACTGGCGGCCATCAATTGGCCGCCACCGTGACTACCAAGAGGCGCCGGCAATGTTCCGCGCGTCCACCACCTGATCAGGAGTGCACGATGGACCTGAACCGTCGGCAGTTCTTCAAGGTCGCCGCCGTCGGCCTTGGAGGCTCGAGCCTTGCGGCGTTGGGCATGGCCCCAACGCCGGCATTCGCCGAGCAGGTGCGTCACTTCAAGCTGGCGCATACCAAAGAAACCCGTAACACCTGCCCCTACTGTTCGGTCGGCTGCGGCCTGATCCTGTACAGCCAGGGTGATGCGGGTAAGAACGTCAAACAGAACATCATCCATATCGAAGGGGACGCCGACCACCCGGTCAACCGCGGCACACTTTGCCCGAAAGGCGCCGGCTTGCTGGACTTTATCCACAGCCCGAGCCGCCTGCAGTACCCCGAAGTTCGCAAGCCGGGCAGCAAAGAGTGGGTGCGGGTCAGCTGGGACGAGGCGCTGGACCGCGTCGCCGACCTGATGAAGCAGGACCGCGATGCCAACTTCATCGAGAAGAATGCCCAAGGCCAAACGGTCAACCGCTGGCTCTCCACCGGTTTTCTTGCCGCTTCCGCCGCTTCCAGCGAGGCTGGCTACCTGACCCACAAGGTCATCCGCGCAACAGGCATGCTGGGGTTCGATAACCAGGCACGTGTCTGACATGGCCCGACGGTGGCAAGTCTTGCCCCGACGTACGGCCGTGGCGCCATGACCAACCACTGGTCCGATATCGCCAACGCGAATCTGGTTCTGGTGATGGGTGGCAACGCAGCAGAAGCGCATCCGTGCGGCTTCAAGTGGGTGACCGAGGCCAAAGCGCACAACAAGGCGCGGCTGATTGTGGTCGACCCGCGGTTTACCCGTACCGCTTCGGTGGCGGACTACTACGCGCCGATCCGTACCGGCACCGATATCGCCTTCATGGGCGGGCTGATCAACTACCTGCTCAGCAACGACAAGATCCAGCACGAGTACGTGCGCAACTACACTGACGTGTCGTTCATCGTCAAAGAGAACTATGGCTTCGAGGATGGGCTGTTCAGCGGCTACGACGAGGCCAAGCGTGTATACGCCGATAAGTCCGGCTGGGGTTACGAGCTGGGTGAGGACGGCTATGCCAAGGTCGACCCGACACTGCAACACCCTCGCTGCGTGTTCCAGCTGATGAAGCAGCATTACAGCCGCTATACCCCGGAACTGGCGAGCATGACCTGTGGCATGCCGCAGGACGCCATGCTGAAGGTCTGGGAAGAGATCGCCTCCTGCTCGGTTCCGGGCAAGACCATGACGATCCTTTATGCGCTAGGTTGGACGCAGCATTCGATCGGTGCGCAGATTATCCGCAGTGCGGCCATGGTCCAGCTGCTGCTCGGCAACGTTGGCATGCCCGGTGGCGGGGTCAACGCCCTGCGCGGACACTCCAACATCCAGGGCCTGACCGACCTCGGGCTGCTGTCCAACTCGCTGCCGGGCTACCTGACCCTCGCCGGTGACGCCGAGCAGGACTACGCCGCCTACATCGACAAGCGCGCTTCCAAGCCGCTGCGGCCTGGGCAGTTGTCGTACTGGCAGAACTACGGCAAGTTCCACGTCAGCCTGATGAAGGCCTGGTACGGCGCCAACGCCACGGCGGAAAACAACTGGGGTTATGACTGGCTGCCCAAACTCGATGTACCGGCCTACGACGTGCTGCGCATGTTCGAGATGATGGGCCAGGGCAAAGTCAATGGATATATGTGCCAGGGCTTCAACCCCATCGCCGCGCTGCCGGACAAAAACCGCGTCACTGCGGCACTGGGCAAGCTCAAGTGGCTGGTGGTTATGGACCCCTTGGCCACCGAGACCTCGGAATTCTGGCGCAACGCCGGGCCGTTCAACGATGTCGACACGGCCTCTATCCAGACCGAAGTGATCCGCTTGCCCACTACCTGCTTCGCCGAGGAAGACGGCTCGCTGGTCAACAGCAGCCGCTGGCTGCAATGGCACTGGAAGGGTGCAGACGGCCCGGGCGAGACGCGTACCGACGTGCAGATCATGAGCGAGCTGTTCCTGCGCCTGCGCCAACGTTACCAGGCCGAAGGGGGTGCCTACCCTGACGCAATAATGAATATCAGCTGGCCGTACAAGATCCCTGAAGAGCCCTCCCCGGAGGAGCTGGCCAAGGAGATGAACGGCTGGGCGGTGGCCGATGTCACCGACCCGACTGGCGCGGTGATCAAGGCGGGCCAGCAACTGGCGGGCTTCGGTCAGCTCAAGGACGACGGTAGCACCGCGTCTGGCTGCTGGATCTTCGCCGGTAGCTGGACCGAACAGGGCAACCAGATGGCTCGCCGCGACAACAGCGACCCGTATGGCATGCATCAGGTGCAGAACTGGGCCTGGGCCTGGCCGGCCAACCGCCGCATCCTTTACAACCGTGCCTCCAGCGACCCGCAAGGCAAACCGTGGGACCCGGAGAAAAAGCGCCTGGTATGGTGGAACGGCAAGGCCTGGACCGGCACCGACGTGCCGGACTTCAAAGTCGACTCGCCGCCCGAGGCGGGGATGAACCCCTTCATCATGAACCCCGAAGGCGTGGCGCGTTTCTTCGCCATCGACAAGATGGCCGAAGGCCCGTTCCCCGAGCACTATGAGCCCTTCGAAACACCGATCGGCATCAACCCGCTGCACCCGCAGAACAAGAAGGCCACCAGCAACCCGGCCGGGCGCATCTTCGATTCTGTGTGGGACACCCTCGGCACGCACGATGAGTTCCCTTATGCGGCGACCACCTACCGGCTGACCGAGCACTTCCACTTCTGGAGCAAGCATTGCCGGCTCAACGCCATTGCCCAGCCCGAGCAGTTCGTCGAGATAGGCGAGGTGCTGGCCAACGAGAAAGGCATCAAGGCCGGCGACCGGGTACGGGTGTCGAGCAAGCGTGGGCATATCGATGCGGTGGCGGTGGTGACCAAGCGGATTCGCCCGCTGCAGGTCAACAATCAGACCGTGCACCAGATCGGCATTCCGTTGCACTGGGGCTTCACCGGCGCTACCCGGCATGGCTACCTGACCAATACCTTGGTGCCGTTCCTCGGTGACGGCAACACGCAGACGCCAGAGTCCAAGTCGTTCCTCGTGAAAGTGGAGAAACTCTGATGGCCAGCCAAGACATCATCGCCCGCTCGGCCACCACTACCGTGCCGCCCTCGGTGCGTCAGCAGGAGGAGGTCGCCAAGCTGATCGACACTACCAAGTGCATCGGCTGCAAGGCCTGCCAGGTGGCGTGCTCGGAGTGGAATGAACTGCGTGACGAGATTGGCCACAACCACGGCACCTACGACAACCCCCAGGACCTCACTGCCGAGACCTGGACACTGATGCGCTTTACCGAGCACGAGCGCGACGACGGCAACCTGGAGTGGCTGATCCGCAAGGACGGCTGCATGCACTGTGCCGACCCAGGTTGCCTGAAGGCCTGCCCGAGCCCGGGTGCGATCATCAAGCACGCCAACGGTATCGTCGATTTCAACCAGGACCACTGCATCGGCTGCGGCTATTGCATCACCGGCTGCCCGTTCAACATCCCGCGCATTTCGCAGAAAGACCACAAGGCGTACAAGTGCACCCTGTGTTCCGATCGCGTGAGCGTGGGGCTGGAGCCGGCGTGTGTGAAAACCTGCCCGACCGGGGCGATCGTGTTCGGCAGCAAGGACGAGATGAAAGTGCATGCAGCCGAGCGCATCGTCGATCTGAAGTCGCGAGGCTACGACAAGGCCGGGCTGTACGACCCGGACGGCGTCGGTGGTACCCACGTGATGTACGTGCTGCACCATGCCGACACGCCGAAGCTGTATGCCGGCCTGCCGGACCAGCCAGTGATCAGCCCGTTGGTGGGGTTGTGGAAGGGCTTCACCAAGCCGCTGGCGCTGTTGGCCATGGGCGCGGCGGTGCTGGCGGGGTTCTTCCACTATGTGCGGATCGGCCCACAGCGTGTCGAGGAGGATGAACACCCGACACCGCCGGACGAAAGCGTGCATCAAGTGGACCCGTCGGTCCATGTCTATGATCCGAAGCAGCCCGGTGGGCAAGGGGAGCAGCGGCCATGAACGACAACAAACCCATCCTGCGCTACAACGCCAACGAGCGTAGCAACCACTGGGTGGTGGCGATCCTGTTCATCCTGGCGGGGCTGTCGGGGCTTGCGCTGTTCCATCCGGCGCTATTCTGGCTCAGCAACCTGTTCGGCGGCGGGCCGTGGACGCGCATTCTGCATCCCTTCATCGGGGTAGCGATGTTCGTGTTTTTCCTCGGCCTGGTATTGCGCTTCTGGCGGGCCAACTTCATCACCGCCAATGACCGCCTGTGGCTGCGCCGGGTGGACCGGGTAATGCGCAACGAGGAGGAGGGCGTACCGCCGATCGGCAAGTACAATGCCGGGCAGAAGCTGCTGTTCTGGACCCTGCTGGTGTGCATGCTGGTATTGCTGGTCAGTGGCGTGGTGATCTGGCGTGCATACTTCAGCCATTGGTTTGGCATCGATGCCATTCGCTTGTCTGCGCTGCTGCATGCGCTGGCGGCCTTCGTGCTGATTCTCAGCATCATCGTGCATATCTACGCCGGCATCTGGATCAAGGGCTCGATCGGCGCCATGCTGCATGGCTGGGTCAGCCGCGCCTGGGCCCGCAAGCATCATGAGTTGTGGTACCGCGAAGTGACCGGCGACAAGACGCCGGGTGATCACGGACGAAAAGAAGGATAAGCGCTTGAGCACCCTACTCGAACCCGGGCAGATCGAAGCGTCGGCAGTCACGCCGCCATTTCTGCACCTGCCTGCCGCCAACCTGTTTGAACTGCGCGCCGCCCGCCTGGAGTATCTGGCCGAGGGCAACGCGCTTGGCGATTACCTGAGGCTGATTGCCCGTTTATGCCGCATCCAGCAGCAGCTTGTGGATAACCCGCCCAGCGGCTTGCCCGTGGCCGAGGAGCGTCAGCGCCTGTGCATGGATCATGGTTTGCCGCCGCTGGCGGCTGACAGCCTGGTGCGTGAAGGGCCGTGGCTGGTCTGGTTGCAGGCACTGCTAGAGCACCTCAGCGGCGAACGCAGTGGCCCGCTGGGTGAGGCGCTGCAGGTGCTACGAGGCAGTGATGACAATCAGCGCAAGGGCTGGGGCATTGCTTTGCTGGCAGGCCAGTACAATGGTGTGCCAGCAGCACTGGTGCCGTTCCTCGGGGCCGCGCTGCAGGCGGCCTGGTCCAGCTGGTTGCTGGCGCTGCCCGCACCCCAGCTCGAGCCTGCCGGCAGCCTGGCCCAATGCCCGGCTTGTGGTTCGCCGGCGATGGCCGGGGTGGTGCGCAACCGTGGAAAGCACAACGGTTTACGTTACCTGGCCTGTTCGTTGTGTGCCTGTGAATGGCATGTGGTGCGGGTCAAGTGCGTGTACTGCGAGTCGAGCAAGGACTTGCGTTACACCAGCCTTGAGGATGATCGCCATGCGCCAGGCAAAGCGCCGCTACGCGCGGAATGCTGCCCCGGGTGCGACAGCTACCTGAAGCAGAACTACCTGGAGAACGATGCGGCGGCCGAGCCGCTGGCCGATGACCTGGCCACCCTGGCCCTGGATATACGCCTGGACGGGGAGGGGTTCCATCGCCTGGCGCCCAACCTGATGCTCGCCCCGGGTAGTGGCTGAGGGTCTACACTGAAACACCGACTTGCCTTCGTACCTACAGGTAATTGCGCCAACCTTCCGGATCACGCTGTACTTGTAGGAGCGGGTTCACCCGCGAATGGGCCAGCACAGACAACGGATCAGTCCAAGGTAGTACCGCATGTCCAACAGCCTTGCCAGCGACACCCCACGCCTGCCGTCCATCGATACCCTCCTTCGCCACCCGGCTTGCCTCCCTCTGATCGATCGCCACGGCCGTGACGCCGTGCTGAATACCCTGCGCCAGTTGCTCGATGACCTGCGCGAGCCCGCCCGTAATGGCGAACTCGACAGTGCCGAACTGGCTCCGGAAATACTCCTTGGCCGCAGCGGCGAACGCCTCGCCCTCCAGCAACGCAGCCAGGTTCGCCGCGTGTTCAATCTCACCGGGACCGTGCTGCACACCAACCTGGGCCGCGCCTTGCTGCCGGATGAAGCCATCGAGGCCATGCAGACCGCCGCTCGTTACCCGCTCAATCTGGAATTTGACCTGGCCACCGGCAAACGTGGCGACCGTGATGACCTGATCGAAGGCCTGATCCGCGAGCTGACCGGCGCCGAAGCCGTCACCGTGGTCAACAACAATGCCGCCGCCGTGCTGCTAGCGCTCAACAGCCTGGGCGCGCGCAAGGAAGGCATTATCTCTCGCGGCGAGCTGATCGAGATCGGTGGTGCTTTCCGTATTCCCGACATCATGGCCCGTGCCGGCGTGAAGCTGCACGAGGTTGGCACTACCAACCGTACTCACGCCCGCGACTACGAGGCCGCCATCGGCCCGCGCACTGGCCTGCTGATGCGGGTGCATTGCAGCAACTACAGCATCCAGGGCTTCACCACCCAGGTACCTACTGCCAAGCTGGCACGTATCGCCCACCAACATGAATTGCCGCTGCTTGAAGACCTGGGCAGCGGTAGCCTGCTCGACCTTACCCGCTGGGGCCTGCCCGCCGAACCTACGGTACGCCAGGCCCTGGCCGATGGTGCCGATATCGTCACTTTCAGTGGCGACAAACTGCTGGGCGGGCCGCAAGCCGGGATTATCGTCGGCCACAAGGACTTGATCACCCGGATCAAAAAAAATCCGCTCAAGCGTGCCTTGCGCGTCGACAAGATCACCCTCGCTGCACTCGAAGCGGTGCTGGCGCTGTACCGCAACCCCGATCGCCTGGCCGAGCGCCTGCCCAGCCTGCGTCTGCTGACCCGCAGCCAGGCCGAAATCCAGGCCCAGGCCGAGCGCCTGGCGCCTGAGCTCCAGGCGCGCCTCGGCGAGCAATGGGCCATCCGTGTAGAGCCTGCGTTGGGCATGATCGGCAGTGGCAGCCAGCCGGTTGCACGCTTGCCCAGTGCCGCGCTGTGCCTGCGCCCGCAAGTGTCCAAGAAGTTGCGCGGGCGCAGCCTGCATGTGCTGGAGCGAGCCCTGCGCGACCTACCGGTGCCGGTGCTGGGCCGCATTGACGACGATGCCCTGTGGCTGGACCTGCGCCAGTTGGATGACGAAGCCCAGTGGCTGGCCCAGTTGCCAGCCCTGCAGCTGGGGCCGGTGCAGTGATCGTTGGCACCGCTGGCCACATCGACCACGGCAAGACCGCACTGCTGCTGGCGCTGACTGGCCAGGCCGGCGACCAGCGGCAGGAAGAGCGCGCCCGCGGCATGACCATCGACCTTGGTTACCGCTATGTGGCGCTGAGCGAAGGCGCGCCGCTGACCGGCTTCATCGATGTGCCGGGCCACGAGCGTTTTATCCACAACATGCTGGCCGGTGCCCATGGCATCGACCTGGTGCTGTTGGTAGTGGCGGCCGACGACGGGGTCATGCCGCAGACCCGTGAGCACCTGGCGATCATCGAGCTGCTGGGCATTCCCCAGGCCTTGGTGGCGATCAGCAAATGCGACCGGGTCGAGCCGTCGCGTCTGGCCGAGGTGCAGATGCAAGTCAGTGAATTGCTGGCGCCTGGGCCGTATGCCGGTGCGCGGCAGTTTCCGCTGTCGAGCATCAGCGGGGAGGGTGTGGAAGCGTTGCACCAGGCCCTGCTGGAGGCCGAAGCAGGTACACGGCAACGCAGTGTGCACGGTGGTTTTCGCCTGGCCGTCGACCGTGCCTTTGCGGTTACCGGCGCCGGAGTGGTGGTCACCGGCACGGCACTGGCCGGGCGGGTCAGTGCGGGTGATACGTTGTTGCTGGGCAAGGCCGGCAAGGTGGTGCGCGTGCGTGGCCTGCATGCACAGAACCAGGCCGCGTTGGTGGCAGAAGCAGGCCAACGGGTGGCGCTGAACATCGCTGCCGAGCGCCTGGCCGTGGAGCAGGTGCACCGGGGCGACTGGCTGGTGCCTGAATGGTTGCATGCGCCCAGTGTTCGGATGGATATCGAGCTGAACCTGTTACCTGACGAGAAGCGTGCTTTCGAACATTTCAGTGCTGTGCATGTGCACCTCGGCACCCAGGATGTAACGGCCCGGGTCGCCTTGCTCGAAGGCGAAAGCCTGGCTGCCGGCCAACGCATGTTTGCCCAGTTGTTGCTCAATGCGCCGTTGCAGGCCGTGCACGGCGACCGCCTGGTGCTGCGCGATCAGCGCGCCCAACGCACACTGGGCGGCGGCAAGGTGCTCGACCCGTTCGCCCCAAGCCGCCAACGCCGCAGCGATACCCGTCTGCAGCAGTTGCAGGTGCTGCGCGATGCAGCGGATCTGGAGCAGGCACTGCCAGCACTGCTCGCCAGTGCACCGGGCGGCATTAGCCCGCAGCGGCTCGAGCGGCAGTTCAACCGCCTGCGGGAAACCTGGCAGTTACCGGACGATGTGCGGGTGGTGGCCACCCGGCAGGGCCAACTCCTGTTCGCCAACGCTCAATGGCAGGCGCTCAAGCAGCAGGTCCTGGAGCAACTTGCGCGCTTTCACGAGCAAGAGCCCGACCAGCTTGGCCCTGACCGTGATCGCTTGCGGCGATTTGTAGCCTTGCCCCTGGAACGGCCGGCATTCGTCAGTTTGCTGGATGAACTGCTCGACGACAGCGCCATCGCCAGCAGCGGGCCATGGCTGCATCTGCCCGATCACAAGGTACAGTTGAGCGAAGCCGACAGTGCATTGTGGGCACGTCTGCAGCCGAAGTTGATCGCAGGGCAATTTGACCCACCCTGGGTCAGGGCGCTGGCGAGTGAGGAGAACCGTGCCGAAGCCGATGTGCGCCTGTTACTGCGCAAGTTGGCCCGGCTGGGCCTGGTGCATCAGGTGGTGCGCGACCTCTTCTATCCAGAGGCGACGCTACAGCGCATGGCAGCGTTGATGCTGGGGCAGGCCAGCGAAACGACGATAGTGCAGGTTGCCGCGTTTCGCGATATGTTGGGCATCGGTCGCAAGCGCAGTGTGCAGATTCTGGAATACTTCGACCGCATCGGCCTGACCCGGAGGGTGGCCGACCAGCGTCACATCCGCGCCGACAGCGCCCTGGCTCAACAGCACGCCAGGCACTGAGTTCAAGGAAGGCAATCGCGCCCGGTGGCGCGGCCGGGCTTCAAACCCGGTTGGGGACGGCAGCCGTTCCCGGGCAGGTTCGACTCCCGCTGCCTTCCGCCATTTTTTCACCCTTTAGGGCCTCTTCGCGGGTGAACCCGCTCCTACACAGGAAACGCTATCGTCGTAGCGAAAAGGCCCACAAGGGCGCTGATCAAGCCCGCTCGCCACACAAATCCAGGACAAACCAGCGGTCTGCTGCGTCAGCATCCAACCCTGCGCCCAGTAGCGCCATCATCTTGCCCAGCGCCGCTTCACGGGTCATGCCACCGCCACTGACCAGCCCGGCCCCGCGCAAGCGGTTGCCCGCTGCATAGGTGTCGAACACCACCGAGCCTTCCGGGCACTGGCTGATAGCCGCCAGCATCACGCCGCGCTGGCGCGCTGTGCTCAGCACATTCAGCAGCGCCTGGTCATCAGACGGCCCGGTACCGCTGCCGTAGCACTCCAGCAGCAAACCCTGCACACCACTGTCGATCAAGGCTTGCAAATGCCCGGCCTGAAGCCCCGGGAACACCGGCACAACCGCCAGGTTGACCGGTTTGCGCGGTTGCTTGTAGCCCAGCTCGGCAGGAATCGTATCGGCCCGCTCAGCGTCACGGTGGCGTGGCAGCGCAGCAAAGGCATCGAACGCTTCGCTACGCAGCTTCGACGCCCGGCAGCCATGCAGCAGCTGCCCGTGGAAGTACAGCTGCACGCCATCTTCCAGGCCATGCTCGAACTGGCGCAATGCGCCGCACAGGTTGTCCCAGGCATCGCTGTCCGGGGCACCTGCCGGCAGCATCGAGCCGGTCAGCACTACCGGTGCTGGCAGGCCCAGCAACAGGAACGACAAGGCTGCAGCGCTGTAGGCCATGCTGTCGGTACCGTGCAGCACCAGCACGCCATCGTGGCCCGCTACATCCACCGCCGCGACGATGGCATCGCGCATCGCCAGCCAGTTGTGCTGTTGCATGTTGGCGCTGTCGAGCAGCGGGTTCAGCTCGTGCAGTGTCCATTGCACCTGGGGTGCATTGGCCATCTGGGCAAAGTGTTCACGCATCCGCGCGTCAAAACCACCGGCCGGTGCCAGGCCTTCGGGGGTTTCGAGCATGCCGATGGTGCCACCGGTATAGAGAACGAGAAGATTCTTTACTGCGCGCATGGAAAGCATCCGTAGCGGTGAGCGGACAAAGAAAAGCCGCCCGCGGAAGGGGCGGCTGGGCAGGGGAGGATATCAGCGCTGCGTCTGAACTTGGCCGACTGCTTTGTCAGTGGCTGTTTCCACCTGAGGATTGGCAGGCCAGGCATTGCGGTCCAGGTCCAGGTCGGCAAACTTGGACGAGTCGAACACAGGCTGCTTTACACCGGCCTTGCGCTGCTCGTCATAGTCGCGCATGACTCGCAGGCCGACCTTGAACAGCAGGGCCAGGGCCACCAGGTTGACGAAGGCCAGGCAGGTCATGGTGATGTCGGCGAAGGCGAACACGGTCGACAGGTCTTGCATCGAACCCCACACGACCAGTGCCAGTACCAGGCCACGGAACACCATCAACACTACGCGGTTACGGCTGAGGAACTGCAGGCTGTTCTCGCCGAGGTAGTAGTTGTAGAGGATGCAGGTAAAGACAAACAGCGACAGCGCCACGCTGACGAACACGCGACCCCAGTCACCGACTACGGCGGCCAGCGAGTTCTGGGTCAGGACAATGCCGTCGCCCTCGAAGCCCGGGGTGTAGAAGCCCGAAAGCAGGATCAGCAGTGCGGTGCAGGTGCAGATCAAGAAGGTGTCGAGGAACACGCTGAAAGCCTGGACCACGCCCTGCGCGCCGGGGTGTTTCACCGCGGCCACGGCAGCGACGTTCGGTGCACTGCCCAGACCTGCTTCGTTGGCGAACACGCCACGTTTCACGCCCATGACGATGGCGCTGCCGAGCAGGCCGGCAAACGCCGGATCGAGGCCGAAGGCGCTCTTGAAGATGGTTTCCAGCATGGCTGGCACGTGTTCGATCTGGGTGCCGATCACGTACAGGGTCACGCCGATGTAGGCCAGGGTCTTGACGGGTACCAGCAGGTCCGACACTGCCGCGATGCGCTTGATACCGCCGATGAAGGTGATGGCCAGCAGCACGGCCAGGACAATACCGGTGTGGCTTGGGTCGAAGGCAAAGGCATTCTGCAGCGAGTGGGTTACGGTGTACGACTGCAGGCCGATGAAGGCGAAGCCGTAGGTGACCAGCAGCAAGATCGAGAACACGATGGCCATGCTCTTGCGCTTCAGCCCGTGCTGAATGTAGTAGGCCGGGCCGCCACGGTACAGGCCGTCGCCATCAGCGCGCTTGTACACCTGGGCCAGGGTGCATTCGAAGAAGCTGCTGGACATGCCCACCAGTGCGGTGACCCACATCCAGAACACGGCACCTGGGCCGCCAAGAGTCACTGCGATACCGACACCGGCGATGTTGCCGGCGCCCACGCGGCCGGCCAGGCTCAGCATCAGGGCCTGGAAGGAGCTCAGCTGGCCTGCCTGGCCACGCAGCGATTCCTTGAACACGCTGAACATATGGGTGAAGTGGCGGAACTGGACGAACCGGGAGCGGATGGTGAAGTAGCTACCCAGCCCTACGATCAGCACGATGAGGAGTTTCCCCGAAAGGAAATCGTTGATTACTTCGAGCATTGGAAAATGACCTCGATTCTTATTCTTCGTGTGGAAAGACCAGCGGACGGCAGGCGCACCGCTATTCGTTGGGGCGCATGGTTGGCTATGACAAGAGTGGTTACAATTTCGCGGATTGCTCTGACTTGATGCGACTTGATGCTACAATGGCGTCATTCGCGTCACCTGGACTCCGTATATGAGCGATCACTTCGCCACAAACCTCAAACTTGCCTGTAGCCACTACCGCTCTATTTCCGAAGTTTGCCGCCAGCTGTCGATCAACCGCGCGCAGTTCAACAAGTACCTGAGCGGGCAAAGCCGTCCGACGGCTTTCAACCTGAAACGTATCGGCGACTTTTTCGGTGTCGAGGATTACGAACTGAACCTGCCCGCCGAGCAGTTCGCCCGTTTGATCGGTGCGCGGGTATCGCCCCAGGCCCAGCAGCCCAGTGACCCGATCAGCGAGTTGTTCCGGCCGTTGCACGAACATGGCGGTAACCTTTCGCGCTATTGCGGTTACTACTTCGAGTACTCCAACTGCATGTCGGTGCCCGGCACGATCCTCGTGTCGCTGGTGCACCTGTGGGAAGAACGCGGCCGTTTTCTGTTCGAGCGCCAGGAACGGCAGGAGCGCTCCAGCGCCACCGATCAGCATGCCGAGGTACGCTGCCGCTACCTGGGGGCGGCGTTCCAGCTGCAGGACCGGATGTTCCTCATCGACTACGAGTCGCTGACATTCAACGAAATGAGCCAGACCATCCTCATCCCCAGCTTCAAAAGCCGCATTACCCGGCTGAATGGCCTGAAGGCCGGCGTATCCAGCGGCGACCGGCGCAACCCGGCCTGTACCCGAGTGGTGTGGGAGTACCTGGGCGAGGAGATCAATCGCATCAATGCGTATCGGCAGGTGAAACTCTACCGGCCGGATGATCCGCGCATAGATGACGATGTGCGTGAGCGATTGAGCGTGGCGCCATTGCGCAATGGTCTGTTCGAGATCGAGTAATGCTAAACGCCTTAAGCATTGTCGAGGATGAACGTTGCGACCGTGTCGGCAACCTGGTCCGCTATTGCCGGAGTACTGCGCAAATGTGCCGCGATGCCATGGTCGCAGTCGGTAAGAAACAGGCATTGCAAACGCGACGCTGGAACTGCTCGCATCAAGGCGAGGTTAACTTCTTCAGGAATCGGGCTATAGCGTTCAGTGCCGGCAAGCCACAGGTTGCCCGCGCTGGTGCCGGGGCCTTTGCCGAATCGCTGGGAGTTGAGCCCGTCGTACTCACCGATCACCATCAATACTCTTCCGCGAAACTGGTTGAGGAAGGTATAGCTATCGCTCTCCAGAAAACCGAAAGGCTTGTTGATGGCCGCAGTGAATGCCGGGCCGAACGGTGCCTGGTGGGCATGGTCTGGATAAACTGCGGGGCAGATCAATACGATGCTGTCCACTTGTGGCAACTGCGCTGCGAGCTTAAGCGTAATTGCCGCGCCAAGGCTGTGGCCTATTAGCGTTCGGCATTGAGGCGCGATATGCGCATGGAAACGCTGTGCTTCATCAAGGTTCGTAGCCAGTGACGGCGCCATTGCGCCTGGCTCGCTGGCGAGGCTATGACCTGACAGATTGCCAGTGAGTGAACCAATGCCCGCGGCTTGCAGGCGATAAAGCAGGGGGTTGAGCCGGGTAAAGTCGGAACGCGCGCCCCCCAAAACGAATGCGGGAGCTGCGCGCTCGATATCAGGTACCAGCAATCGCGCCTGTTGCTGGTAGTTTCCAAAGACTTCATTGATGAACAGTTCTTTGCCCGGGGCGGGCTCGTCAAACTGCCACTTCACGCGCTGTGGGGAAGCCTTTTGAATGTGCATGGTGCTCTCTAGAAGAACTGGTTGAGCCATTCGCCGAGCGGGTTGCCGGTATCGAGCAGCAGTTTGAGTGCCATGATGCAGCAGACGCTGACCAGCAGCGGTTTTATGAGGCGAGAGCCGAAGCGAACTGCGCAGCGAGCCCCCAATTGTGCGCCCATAAAGGCGGCGAGCGCCATTGCCAGCGCCAGCGGCCAGATGATCGCCCCGCTGAGAGAAAAGACTGATAATGCGCCCAGGTTACAGGCCGCGTTCAAAAGCTTGCTGGTGCATACGGCTTGAATGAGGTGCTGGCCCAAGAGGACCACGCAGGCCAGCATGAAGAACGAGCCGACTCCAGGGCCGAAGATGCCGTCATAAAAGCCAATGATCGGTGCAGCCGTCACGCAGAATAGGCTAGTCGATACCTTTGCCTTGCGCGCTTGTTCATTCGGCTTTGGACTGAAGGCAAAGTAGGCGGCGATCAGGATCAGCAGTGGTGGGACGCACGCCTGCAAAACGCTTTTGGGGACGTAAGTTATCGACAAGGCCCCCAGCGCCCCACCGATAAACGCCATGACAGCCATGGGACTGCCTCGTCTCCAGTCGATCATGCCTTTGCGGGCGAAGGCGCACGTAGCCGAAACCGTAGCCGAAGCTGCCTGGAACTTGTTAGTGGCAATAGCTGCCAAGGGTTCTACACCGGCAATAAACAACACCGGGAGCGTAATAAGGCCACCGCCGCCGGCGATAGCATCAAAAAAGCCGGCCATCAGTGCAACCAGTGCGAGTAGCAGAACAAACGTCAAGTCGATTTCGATCATGGAGTATTTTCCTGTGCTCAACCACGGACCAGCAGCGGGTCTTCAGCGAGCACCAACGGTACGGCGAAGGGGGAGTATCCGAATTGACGGATAAGCAGGCGCCGGTTGTCCTGGACCTTGTCGCGGCCGTGCAAGGCTCGGCTGTTGTTGATCAACAATGCACTGTCAGGTTGCAGGGCAAACGTCAGCGGTTGTGCAGTGCTCAGTGCTTTTTGAAAGGCGTTGAACGCGCGCGCCGCAGCGCTGCAGGCACGTTCATTCAGACTGAAGCGATAGCTGTTGTATCGAACAGAGAAACCGCCATTGGGCTCGAACTGCAGCACTGAAACTGCTTTGCCAGCACTGCCCTGTCCCTGAGCGAAGCAGTCACTGCGTGTGAAGTCGAAAGACTTTGAAGTCAGCGCAAGTGTGTCCAGGCTACTCAAGCGTTCGATGATTTCCCGGAGTGGGAAGACATTCGTAGGTTCATTGGCTGGGTTCCAGCGCGCAGTGAGAATCAGTGCTGAGGGAGCAGGGGAGTGAGCGTTGCTGGCGTTTGTTGAGCAGTTGTAAGGTGCTTCAGTGTGTGGCCCTAAGCGCAAGCCCGCATGCGAGCTGGTTTCAACCTCCAGGCAGGGATCTTCGTCGGGTCGCGGGACGCGGCCACCGCCCTTGAAGTTGCCGACCAGGCGGACCTGTTTGCCATCGTTGTCGATATCGAAGGCGAAACTGCGGTGGCGTACGAGCTCCAGCAGGAGTTGATTGCGCGAGGCAAGGTATTGGCAGCGAGGGCTTTGCGCCAGGGCGGTAATGTCGGGTAGGTATTCTGGTATTGGCTCGTTGGCACAGTGCATCTGCCTGTACATCAAGGCAGATAGATGGCCTTCACTGAAGCGCAGTAGGAGCGCACGCTGTTCTTCACTCAAGGCTTTTTCGAGTTGATCGGCGAATATACGAGCCTGAAGTGCTACTCCTTTAGCCTCCGGTCCACCCAAATCAGCAAGGGTCTGGCTTGCAAAGGTTATGGCCTGGCTTTGTTCTGGGTAGAAATCCAGGTAGGCAGCTTCCGAATGAGGCATTGAACGTTCCTTGTCGTTTTTGTGTGAAACTCCCTGGCCGGCAAGTGGGGAGTCGACTATTCAATGCAGTTATGCCGTGACGTGGTAGTCAGCCCATTCCTCGTATGTCGTAGGAAATTTCTGTCTGTGGCGGTATTGAGCGGTGAAACTGTGGAATCACGCCCTGTGGCATCGAACGGGTCCGGTGTTGGACTTCCCGGGCAGGAAACCGCAAAATGACTCTTTTTTCTCATCAACCTCTCCGGATCTGCTGACTCTATGCGTATGCGCCTAATGCTGTTGGGTGGTGGCAATGCCCTCGGGCAAGCGCTGATTCGTCTTGGGGCCGAGGAGGACATCGCATTCCTGGCACCGCGCCCGCCCGAGAACGGCTGGGCGCCCTCAAGCCTCACTCAGCTGCTCGATGACCATCGCCCCGACGCCCTGGTCAACCTGGCCTACTACTTCGACTGGTTCCAGGCCGAGTCGGTCAGCGAGCAGCGCCTGGCCCAACAGGAGCGGGCGGTGGAGCGGTTGGCAGAGCTGTGCCAGCACCATCAGATCACCTTGGTGCAGCCATCCAGCTACCGTGTGTTCGATGGTTCGCGGGCCACGGCCTATAGCGAAAAGGACGAGCCAGTGCCGCTGGGCATGCGTGGCCAGGCCCTATGGCGCATCGAGCAGAGCGTGCGTGCGGCCTGCCCGCAGCATGTGTTGCTGCGCTTTGGCTGGTTGCTGGACGAGAGCATTGATGGCGCATTGGGCCGCTTCCTGACCCGTGCCGAGCAACCACAGGAGCTGCTGCTGGCCGATGATCGACGTGGCAACCCGACGCCGGTCGATGATGCCGCCCGAGTGATCCTGTCGGTACTCAAGCAACTTGATTGCAATGCGCCGCTGTGGGGCACCTACCATTACGCCGGCAATGAGGCGACCACGCCGCTGGCGCTGGGCCAGGCAATCCTCGCCGAGGCCGGTCAATACCGTCAGCTGGCCGTTCAGGCCCCCACGCCGCAGGCCCATGCTGCGCGCCCGGATGCCAGCGAAGAGCCACAGCACGCGGTACTGGCCTGCAAGAAAATCCTTCATACCTTCGGTATCAAGCCGCGTGCCTGGCGCGCTGGCTTGCCACCTCTACTGGACCGGTTCTACCGCCATGGCTGACGCCCCCATCCTGATCACCGGCGGTGCCGGCTTCATTGGCTCCCACCTGTGCGATGCGTTGTTGGACAAAGGCTACGCCGTACGCATTCTCGACGACTTCTCCACCGGCCGGCGAAGCAATCTGCAGGTCGATCACCCACGGCTGGAACTGATCGAAGGTGATGTTGCCGATGCAGGGCTGGTCACTCAGGCGGCGGCTGGCTGCCGTGCTGTGGTGCATCTGGCAGCAGTAGCGTCGGTTCAGGCCTCGGTCGAAGACCCGGTTCGCACCCACCAGAGTAACTTCATCGGTACCCTCAACGTTTGCGAAGCCATGCGTGTGCATGGCCTGCGTCGGGTGCTGTTTGCCTCCAGCGCAGCGGTGTACGGCAACAATGGTGAAGGGGAGTCGATTTCCGAAGACACGCCCAAGGCGCCGTTGACCCCTTATGCCGTGGACAAGCTGGCCAGTGAGCAGTACCTGGACTTCTATCGTCGCCAGCATGGTCTGGAGCCGGTGGTGTTTCGCTTCTTCAATATCTTCGGGCCACGGCAGGACCCTTCCTCACCGTATTCCGGGGTGATCAGCATCTTCTGCGAGCGTGCTGTGCAGGGCTTGCCGATTACAGTGTTCGGTGACGGCGAACAGACCCGGGACTTCCTTTATGTCGGCGACCTGGTGCAGGTGATGGTGCAGGCACTGGAGCAGCCGCAGGTCGAGGAAGGTGCGGTGAACATCGGGCTGAACCAGGCGACCTCACTGAACCAGTTGCTGGCCGCGCTGGGGAAGGTTGTGGGGAGCTTGCCAGCGATCAGCTATGCGGCGGCGCGATCGGGTGATATCCGCCATTCGCGAGCAGATAACCAGCGGTTGTTGGCGCGGTTCGAGTTTGTGCAAGTGACGCCGATGGTTGAAGGCCTGGCAAAACTTCTCGGTAAAGGCTGAACCCCTCGGGGCTGCTCAGCAGCCCTGACATCACCCATGCCGCACCCTTCTGCGCTGGCAATCTTCGGGATGTAAAACCCGCCCATCCTGGCCACGGACCTGCAATATCTCAAGCGCCTGCCCCGTCACGCCGTCCACCAGCTCCGAACGTGCTTCACCCGCCTCGAACAGAAACCGCTCCCCCCACTGCCTCAAACCAACCACCACTGGAAACACCGACCGCCCTTTATCGGTCAGCACATACTCTTTGTAGGCACTGCCATCCGACGCCGGCTGTGTCATCAGCAACCCACTTTCCACCAACAGCTTTAGCCGCGAGGTGAGGATGTTCTTCGCCAGCCCCAGGTTCTTCTGAAATTCACTGAAACGCCGTAGGCCGTCGAAGGCATCGCGCAGGATCATCAGCGCCCAACGGTCACCCAGCACCTCCAGAGCCCGGGCCACGGGGCACTGCGCATTTTTTTCATCGAGCATGGGGCAAGCCTGTCTTGTTTATCTGGTTGCAGATTAAAACCACATTTGCTAAATAGCCAGCATGTGGTTTCAGATTAAAACCAGATTCCAGAGGCTTTGCCCGATGACACCTTCGCTGACACGCTGGATAACCCTGTTGCTTGCCACCACCAGCGCAATGGCGGTGGCGACGGTGTACTTCGCTCAACCGCTGCTTGAGTCGATGGCTGCTGAGTTGGGGGTGGCGCAGCAGCAGATTGGCTGGGTAGTCGGCGCGACCCAGGCGGGCTACGCCCTGGGGTTGCTACTGATTGTGCCGCTCGGGGACTTGGTCGACCGTAAACGTCTGTTGCTTGGCCAGTTGCTGTTCGCGGCGCTTGCGCTGGTCGGCGTTGGCATGGCGCCGAACTGGGCAATATTGCTGCTGGCTCTGGCGATCACAGGGTTGATGGCAGTCATGGTGCAGGTGATGGTGGCTCATGCGGCGAGCCTGGCCTCACCTGGCCAGCAAGGGCAGGCGGTAGGCACTGTCACCAGTGGTGTGGTGCTGGGCATTCTGCTGGCACGGCTGGCTTCGGGCGGGCTGGCCGACCTGGCCGGTTGGCGGAGTGTGTACCTGGTCGCCGCAGGGCTGTTGATGTTGCTGGCGCTGGTGCTGTGGCGCAGTCTGCCCGGCGGGCAGCCGATGGGGAGCCGGCCGGGTTACCGGGCGCTGATCGTGGCCCAGTTCAGCTTGTATCGGCACGACAGGTTGCTGCGCCAGCGCGGCGTGTTCGGTGTGTTGATCTTCGCCGCATTCAGCGTGCTGTGGAGTGCCATGGTCATGCCACTCAGCGCTGCGCCGCTGACACTGAGCCATACCGAGATCGGCCTGTTTGGCCTGGCAGGTGTGGCGGGCACGCTGGCGGCTTCGCATGCCGGTCGTCTGGCCGACCTGGGACGGGGTGAGCGTACGACCGGGGTGTCGTTGGCCCTTCTGACGCTGTCGTGGCTGCCAACAGCGTTCGTCGAACATTCATTGCTGGCCTTCGTGCTGGGTGTGCTGATGCTGGACTTTGCCGTGCAGGCAGTGCATGTCACCAACCAGAGCCTGTTGCTGGCCGGGCGTGGTGCGATGGCTAGCCGTTTGATCGGCGCCTACATGTGTTGCTATTCGCTGGGCAGCGGTTTGGGGGCGGTGTTGGCGAGCTGGGTGTTTGCACACTGGGGCTGGGTTGCGGTGTGTGGGCTTGGCATGGGCATCAGTGCCGCCGCACTGTGCTACTGGCTATGGCTGCAACGCGCGAGGGCGGCCGAGGCCGCCCTGCAATGTTCAGGTCAGAACTTGTAGCCAAGGCCGACCATGTATACCCAAGGGTCGACGTCGACGTCGACCTTGGTCTTGCTGTAGCCAAGGGCGGTCGGGCCGTTGACGCTGGCCTTGGTGTCGATGTCGACGTACCAGACCGAGGCGTTTACCAGCAGGTTGTCGGTCAGCATGTAGTCCATGCCCAGTTGGCCGGCGATACCTACCGAATCCTGCAGCTTGAGGTTGCTGAAGCCTTGTTGCTTGCGTGCGCTGCTCAAATCTTCGTCAAAGAACAGGGTGTAGTTGATACCGACGCCAGCGTACGGCTGGAAGCGCGAATTCGGTTCCATTGGGTAGTACTGCAGCGACAGCGTCGGTGGCAGTTGCTTGATGTCTGCCAGCTTGCCGTCCAGCCCGCCGCCCAGACCTTTTACGCCGACGGTGTGCTTGAACGGGGTAGCTGCCAGCAGCTCCAGGCCGATGTGGTCGGTGAGCATGTAGGCAAAGGTCAGGCCCAACTGGGTATCGCTGTCCAGGGTCGCCTTGGTGCCAGACACCTTGTTACCGTCAAACTTGAGGTCGCCGCTGCTCTCGTTCGGGGCGGTGGTGATGGCGCCTGCGCGCAGGATCATGTCCCCCGCCTGATAGGCGTGGGCGGCAGGGGCGGCGAGCGCAAGGGCCACAAGCGAGGCACCCAGCAAGGACTTGTTCATGGAAGCTCCCAAAGGACGTTATTAATCGAGTAGTCCAATGGTACGGAGCTGGTTAAACAGAAAGTTTGACCCAGCTCAAAGAAGCGTCTTCACGAATTCGAAACAGTTCTCATCTCAGCTCATAAGCGTAGATTTTCTCGGCTTCCATCTGGTAGCCGGCGTCGGCCAACTCGCTACTGGAAGCTCTAACCTGCATCTTTCCCTCGATCCAGTAGGGCTGGTAGAGGTCTTCGATGCGCACGCCCATCTCGCTGAAAATGTGCACGATCTGGTTCGGCGGTGGCGGCGGCACGTGGATGCACGCGCCATAGTAAGGGACCAGCAGGAATTCGGTGGTGCGGCCTTCTTCGCTGACCTCCAGTGGCACGATGTAGCCGGGTAGTTTGACCTGTTGGCCGTCGAGGCTTTTTACCACCGGCGCGTCGGGCGCCTGTTGGCGCGCGGGTGGGGCGGATTCGGCAGACAGGGCGTTGCTGAGCTGTGACATGTCGTGCAGCGGGGTGAGTTGCGGCGGGATGACCGGGGCGCCTTCGGGGATCAGGGCGGGCCAGTCCAGCTCCTTGGGTTCGGCGGCCCATAGAGGCATCGCTACCAGCAACAGCAGGGCCAGCAGCATGTGCATTGCCGGCCTCTTCGCGGGCAAGCCCGCTCCCACAGGTACTGCACAAGCTCCGAAGCCTGCGGGGCTCCCTGTGGGAGCGGGCGTGCCCGCGAAGCAGGCGGTGAGGTGTTTGATCATTACGCGCACTCAGAGGTGTATGGACAGGCCGTCGGCCAGCGATTGCCGGTAAGCCCGCCACGCCGGCACGCTGCCCATCAGCAACGCGGCCCCCAGGATGATAGCCAGCAAGGTCCATTCATGGGGACTCGGCATAGCAAGTGGCAAGTACAAACCATAGTTGGCCTGCACATACCCCTGTGCCAGGGCGATGCCCGCATATAGCAAGCCAAGCCCGGCTACGATCCCGACCGAGGCCAGTGACAGTGCTTCCAGTACCAGCAACCCCGCAATATGCCAAGGCCGGGCCCCGACCGAACGCAAGATCGCCATCTCCCGGCGGCGTTCGTTGAGGCTGGTGAGAATCGCCGTGAGCATGCCGATCAAACCGGTCAGCACCACGAATAGCGACACTACGAACAATGCCTGTTCTGCAGTGCCCATCAGGCTCCACAGCTCCTGCAGGGCGACCCCTGGCAGGATCGCCAGCAGCGGCTCGCTGCGGTACTCGTTGATCTCTCGCTGCAAACTGAAGGTTGCGATCTTGCTGTTCAGACCAAGCATGAACGCAGTGATGGCGGCAGGTTGCAGGTCCATCGTACGGGCCTGTTCGGCGCTGATGCGCCCGGCGCCACGGGCGGGTACGCCGTTGTGCCAGTCGATATGGATCGCCTCCATGCCGCCCAGGCTGATATGCAAGGTGCGGTCGACGGGGGTGCCGGTGCGCTTGAGTACGCCGACCACGGTAAATGGCTTGTCGTCATGCTTGACCAGACTGATTGCGGCCACGCCGTGGGCCAGCACCAACTTGTCACCCAGCTTGTAGTGCAATGCCTCGGCCACTTCGGCGCCGAGCACTACCTCGAACGGGTCGTTGGCAAACTCACGCCCTTGGCTCAGTTGCAGAGGCTGGCGGCGGCCGTACTGGTAATGGCTGAAGTAATCTGTGGTGGTGCCCATCACTCTGTAGCCGCGGTGCGAGTCGCCCAGCGAGATCGGGATTGCCCACTTCACCCGTGGGTCCTGTGCATAGTGCTGGAAGCTGTCCCAGCGGATGTTATTGGTCGCATTGCCAATGCGGAACACCGAGTACAGCAGCAGGTTCACCGAGCCGGAGCGTGCGCCGACGATCAGGTCGGTTCCGCTGATGGTGCTGGCGAAGCTGGCACGGGCTTCGGTACGGACCCGCTCAACAGCCAGCAGCAGGCACACCGACAGGGCAATGGCAAAGGCGGTCAGAAACGCAGTGAAGCGGCGGTTGGCCAGGCTGGCCAAGGCAAGGCGGAGCAGGTACATCAGGCCTCCCGGGGCTTGGCGGCGCGGTTCAGTTCGGCAAGCGACAGGTGGCGGTCGAACAGCGGTGCCAGGCTCTGGTCGTGGCTGACGAACAACAGGCTGGCACCGGCGGCCCGGCACTCATCGAACAGCAGGCGGATGAACGCTTCGCGGGTGTCTGCATCCAGTGCCGAGGTCGGTTCGTCGGCAATCACCAGTTCAGGCTGGCCGATCAGTGCGCGGGCGGCGGCGACCCGCTGCTGCTGGCCGATCGACAGGCTGTCGGCGCGGCGGGCGAGCATGGCAGGGTCGCCCAGGCCCAGGTGGGTCAGCAGCGTGCTGGCCGCCTGGCCAACACTGCCATGGCGCTGCTCGGCGCGCGCCTTGCGGCTGCGCGAGAAGCGGCAGGGCAGTTCGACGTTTTCACGTACCGAGAGGAACGGCAGCAGGTTGAACTGCTGGAAGATATACCCTGTGTGATCGACCCGAAAGCGGTCGCGGGCGCCCTGGCTCAGGCTGCCGAGGTCCTGACCGAGCAACTGGATGCGGCCCTGGACCGGCACGTTCACCCCGCCCAGCAGGCCCAGCAAGGTCGTCTTGCCACTGCCGCTAGGGCCCTTGAGGAACAATGCTTCACCAGCGTCCAGGCGCAATGCCGGGATATCCAGCAGCGGCGGGTGACCTGGCCAGGCGAACACCAGGTCATGCAGATCGATCAACGGCTGGTTCATTCAGAAGGCGACCGCTGCCTTGGCCGGCGTGGTTTCCACGCCTTTCTGGCCATTGGGGCCGATCAGTTGCACGTTGATTTTCTGGGTGGCGGGGAAGGCCTTGAACAGCGGCGCCAGGTCCAGCTCTGTCAGTTTGTCGGGGTTGGCGCAAGTCAGCTGATAATGGGCGCCGATGTCGCTGTGCTGATGGCCGTGCTCGTCACCCTCGTCGTCGGCCTTGGAGGCGTCACCGAAGAGAGGGCTTTCCAGTGCCTGCTGGTCTTCCTTGCAGCCTGCGGCGGCGGAAAGGCCGAACAGCTTCAGTGGTTGTTCAAGTTGCTGGCGCACGGCGGCGACTTTGGCATTGTCGGCATCGCTGCTGGCGGCATGCTCGAAGCCGACCAGGTTCATTGCCGGGCTGTCCAGTTCCAGTTCCAAGGTATTGCCATCGAGCACTGCGTTGAGCTTGGCTACGCCATGCTCGTGGGCGCCGAGGGAGCCGTGGGCATGATCATGGTCATGGTCATGGTCATGGTCATCGTGAGCATGGGCCACGGCCAGTGGCAGCAAAGCGAAGGGCAGGGCGAGCAGCAGGCGGCGCATGGACGACTCCGGAGCGGGCTGAAAGATCGAGTTATGTTATAACAACTTCTCGGCGTGCCGCCAGCCTGTGTGGCGCATGTTTCATGTTGCGGTAGCATGGCTGCATTGACTTGGGCTCAAGGAATGCATCATGAGAATTCGTGGACAGATTGGTGACTGGCCGGTGGACCTGACCATCGAGCTGACGCCTGAAGAGTGGGCGCAACTGGGGCGGCAGACCGAGGTGCCGATGGTAGCCCAGGCGGCCGCGACAGCTGCGGTGGTCGCGCCGCGCCAAGATGACGGTCAGTGGGCTGCGGCGCGTGATGTGTTGCGTCTGGCAGGACAGATGAGCGGGCCGGAATTGCTGGACCGGCTGGAAGGGTTGGCGGGGAGTACGGCGGCGGGTAAACGGTTGCTGGTGCGCTTGCGGCACAGCAGTGAGGTAAAGGTAGAAAGTGGCGTGGATGCGCCGATGTATCACTGGGTGGGGTGAGTGCTGTTTTCGCTGTTGGAGCCAAGCCTGCGCGCTCGCCTGTAGGAGCGGTTTTACCCGCGAACACCGGCAGAGCCGGTGCCCTCCACCGTGTTGCTTCCTTCGCGGGCATGCCCGCTCCCACAGGTCCAGCGTAGGTTTCAAGGTCACTCGGTACCTGCAGAAGCACCCGTCTTGCTCAAAATCTGAAAAGCCTGCGTGCTCGCCTGTAGGAGCGGTTTTACCCGCGAACACCGGCAGAGCCGGTGCCATCCACTGTGTCGGTTTCTTCGCGGGCATGCCCGCTCCCACAGGTCCAGCGCAGGCTTCAAGGTCACTCAGAACATCGCCGCCGGCAGCTTGCGACGATAAACACCAACCAGCGGGTGATCGCCACCCAGCAACTCGAACACCTGCAACAGCGCCTTCTGCGGCAGCCCGTTCTCGTAGCCACGGTTACGCTGGAACAGCTTCAGCAGCCCCTCCAGTGCCGCCTCATACTGCTGGCGCGCCAGTTGCTGAATGCTCAGCTGATAAGCCGCCTCGTCGTCTTGCGGATTCTGCGCCAGACGGCTTTTAAGGTCAGCCACTTCCGGCAGGCTGGCAGCCTGGCGCAGGAAGGTCAGCTGGGCCTTGGCACCGGCCAGTGCAGCTTTGTGTTCGTCAGTCTTGACCGCATCCAGCACCACTTGTGCTTCGCCCAGCTCGCCACGCTCGGCCAGGCAGCGGGCATACAGGATCAGCGCCTCGACATTGCTGTTGTCCTCACCCAGCAGCGCCTGCAACAGCGCTTCGGTTTCGGCAAAACGGCTTTCGGCAAACAGCGCCTTTGCCTGCTCCAGTGGCGCGGCGGTGGGCGCGGCTGGCATTTGTACATGCGGCTCGAGCATGGCGCGGATCGCCGACTCCGGTTGCGCCCCGGCAAAACCGTCCACCGGCTGACCGTCCTTGAACAGCACCACTGTCGGCAGGCTACGGATGCCGAACTGGGCAACCACCTGTTGCTCGACATCGCAGTTGATCTTGGCCAGCAGCAGTTCGCCCTGGTAACCCTCGGCAATCTTTGCCAGCAATGGCATCAGCGCCTTGCACGGCGCGCACCACTCGGCCCAGAAGTCCACCAGCACCGGCTTGTGGAAGGAGTTCTCGATCACCAGTTGCTGGAAGTTGGTATCGGTGGCGTCGAAAATGTAAGGCGTGTCTTGGGTCATCGCGACTCTCGCAAACTCGTGTATGGCTCCACTATAAGGTGTCGCGGCTGGCGTGGTACAGGCTGACCCGGCGGAATTCGTGTGGCTCGGCCAGGTCCGGCAGGGTCAGTGCTTCGAGCACGCCCAATTGCTGGTACAACGGGTGGCGAAAGTCGCGTACCCGCGAGTCGGCCACCAAGGCCTGCCGACCGCGGCTCAGGAAGGCATCCAGCAGCGGCAGGTTGGCGCGGTCGTAAAGCACATCGGCAACCAGGATCAGGTCGAAGCGGTCTTCCTCGGCAAAGAAATCGCTGCTGTAGCTTAATGTCACCCCGTTCAGTGCTGCATTCGCACGGCAGGCATCGAGGGCCAGCGGGTCGAGGTCGCAAGCCACCACTTCCCGTGCACCGGCGCGTGCAGCAGCAATGCCGGCGATACCAGAGCCGGCGCCAAAGTCCAGCACGCGCTTGCCTGCCACCCATTCCGGGCGTTCAGCCAGGTAGCGGGCCATTGCCAGCCCACTGGCCCAGCAGAAGCTCCAATAGGGAGGCTCTTCAAGAATGCGCCGGGTTTCTTCGCTGCTGAAGGCGCGATCCATATTCTGGTCGTCGATCAGCCATAGCTTCAGGTCACAGTCGGGCAGTTCGCTGACGATCAGGCGCGCTTCGCCGATCAGGCCGCTGAGGGCTTGTTGCAGGGCCAGCGGCATCACTTAAGGCGCCTTCTCGAAACGCAACGGGCCGGTGGCCTGGGTTTGTGCCTGGGTAATGCGCACCGGGGGCAGGTGCATGATCAGCTGGCCGGAGTTGCTGGCGCGGCCACGCAGTTCGACCCGGGCACCGGGCGGGAAGGCTTCGGGGTTGAAACGCAGGTGGTAGGGCAGCGCCTGGCCGGTGCCGGTCAGGTTGCTGCTGGCCAGCAGGCGCTGCGGGCGGTCGCGTTCGTCGATCACCAGCAAGGCCAGTTCCACCTCGGCACCCGCCGGGATTTCCAGCAAGGTGCCGCTCAGCTCGCGCTGGTAGGCCGGCAGCGGGCCCAGTACTTCGGCCTTGGCCGAGGGGGCGGGCGCGGGCACCGGGTTGTCGGTCTTTGGCCTGTTGCTGCCGCAGGCGGCAAGCAGAGCGGCGCAGCACAGCACGACGAGCGCTCGGTAGTGCATGGGGGAGTCCTTCACGGGCATATTTCCCATGGATGTTAACCCCTTTGGCTTGTCTTGCCAGTGCAATGCGCTACCATGGCCCTCCCTTTTTTTGTTGCCTGCCACCATGCACTGTCCCTTTTGCGGTGCCAACGACACCAAGGTCATCGACTCTCGCCTCGTCGCCGAGGGCGAGCAGGTGCGCCGCCGCCGTGAATGCGTGGCCTGCGGCGAGCGCTTCACCACCTTCGAAACCGCCGAGCTGGTGCTGCCCCGGCTGATCAAGCAGGACGGCACGCGCCAGCCCTTCGACGAAGAAAAGCTGCGCGCCGGCATGCAACGGGCCCTGGAAAAGCGTCCGGTCAGCGTCGAGCGCCTGGAAGCTGCGCTGGCGCACATCAAGAGCCGGCTGCGTGCCACGGGCGAGCGCGAAGTCAAATCGCTGGTGGTCGGTGAAATGGTCATGGCCGAGTTGCGCAAACTCGATGAAGTGGCCTATATCCGCTTTGCCTCGGTGTACCGGCGCTTCCAGGACCTCGACGAGTTCCGCGAAGAAATCGACCGCCTGGCCCGTGAGCCAGCTAAAGAGTGAACATGCCCAGCCAAGCTGCCATCCTTGACGCCCACTACATGGCCCGTGCGCTGGAGCTGGCGCGTAAAGGCCTGTACACCACCCACCCGAACCCGCGCGTAGGCTGCGTGATCGTGCGCGATGGCGAAGTGGTTGGCGAAGGCTGGCACGTGCGCGCCGGCGAGCCCCATGCCGAAGTGCATGCCCTGCGCCAGGCCGGTGAACTTGCCCGCGGTGCTTGTGCCTACGTCACCCTGGAGCCATGCAGCCACCATGGCCGTACGCCGCCGTGTGCCGAAGCGCTGGTCAAGGCCGGCGTGGCGCGTGTAGTAGCAGCCATGCAGGACCCTAACCCGCAAGTGGCGGGGCAGGGCCTGCGGCGCCTGGCCGAAGCCGGAATCGAAGTGGCCAGCGGGGTGCTCGAAGCCGAGGCCCGCGCCCTCAACCCAGGCTTCCTCAAGCGCATGGAGCACGGCCTGCCGTTCGTTCGCGCCAAGCTGGCCATGAGCCTGGACGGCCGCACCGCCATGGCCAGTGGTGAGAGCCAGTGGATCACCGGCCCGGCCGCCCGCTCAGCCGTGCAGCGCTTGCGCGCCCGCTCCAGCGTGGTGCTGACCAGCGCCGCCAGCGTGCTGGCAGACAACGCACGCATGACAGTGCGTGGTGCCGAGCTGGGCCTGGATGCCGAAACTACTGCCCTGGCTCTTAGCCGCACACCCTTGCGCGTGCTGGTCGATGGCCGTCTGCGCCTGTCACTGGCGTCGCCGTTCTTCCAGGCTGGCCCGGCTCTGGTGGTGACTGCTGTCGCAGATGACCCGCGCTATGCCGCTGCCGGCCACGAATTGCTCAGCTTGCCGGGCGACAATGGCCAGGTCGACCTGGGGGCGCTGCTCCACGCCCTGGCCGCCCGCGGCGTCAACGAAATCCTGTTGGAAGCCGGTGCCGGCCTGGTTGGCGCCTTCGCACGGCAAGGTCTGGTCGATGAGTATCAGCTGTTCGTCGCTGGCACCTTCCTCGGCTCTCAGGCCCGGCCGCTGCTGGACTGGCCGATGGACAAGATGAGCGAAGCACCACGGCTGAAAATTACCGAAATGCGCGCAGTGGGCGATGACTGGCGGGTC
Source organism: Pseudomonas sp. 2,4-D (assembly GCF_030418155.1). Lineage (NCBI taxonomy): Bacteria > Pseudomonadati > Pseudomonadota > Gammaproteobacteria > Pseudomonadales > Pseudomonadaceae > Pseudomonas > Pseudomonas sp. 2,4-D. The sequence continues at coordinate 9,349 of NZ_JAUHUI010000025.1, read as the reverse complement.
ACGGCCATCCCCCTGCCAGCGCCCGGCGTATAATGCCGGGCTTGCCCCGTGCAAACCGTTTTTGAGGAAGACCCCATGTTCACCGGCATCATCGAATCCATCGGCACCATCCGCAGCCTGACTCCCAAGGGTGGTGACGTGCGCGTCTACGTAGAAACCGGCAAGCTCGACCTGGGGGACGTCAAGCTCGGCGACAGCATCGCGGTCAACGGTGTATGCCTCACGGCCGTAGAACTGCCGGGCGACGGCTTCTGGGCCGATGTCAGCGTCGAAACCCTCAAGCGCACCGCCTTCATCGACCTCAAGAGCGGCAGCAAGGTCAACCTGGAAAAAGCCCTGACCCCCACCACCCGCCTGGGCGGGCACCTGGTCAGCGGCCACGTCGACGGGGTTGGCGAAATCATTTCGCGCAGCGATAGCGCCCGCGCCATCCAGTTCCGCGTGCGTGCACCGAAGGAACTGGCCAAGTACATCGCCCACAAGGGTTCGATCACCGTCGACGGCACCAGCCTCACGGTCAATGAGGTCAATGGCGCCGAATTCGAGCTGACCATTGTCCCGCACACTCTGTCCGAAACCATCATGGCCGATTACCGTGCAGGGCGTCGGGTTAACCTTGAGGTCGACCTGCTGGCCCGTTACCTGGAGCGCTTGCTACTGGGTGACAAGGCCGCCGAGCCGAGCAAGGGCAGTGGCATTACCGAAAGCTTCCTGGCCGCCAATGGCTTCTTGAAATCCTGATTGAGAAGGGGGTGCCGCGTGGCGCTCAACAGCATCGAAGAACTGGTCGAAGACATCCGCCAGGGCAAAATGGTCATCCTGATGGATGACGAAGACCGCGAGAACGAAGGCGACATCATCATGGCGGCCGAATGCTGCCAGCCGGAGCACATCAACTTCATGGCCAAGCACGCCCGTGGCCTGATCTGCATGCCGATGACCCGCGAACGTTGCGAAACGCTGAAGCTGCCGTTGATGGCGCCGCGCAACGGCTCGGGCTTCGGCACCAAGTTCACCGTGTCGATCGAGGCCGCCGAGGGCGTCACCACCGGTATTTCCGCCGCCGACCGCGCACGCACTGTGCAGGCTGCCGCTGCCAAGGACGCCAAGGCCGAAGACATTGTCAGCCCTGGTCACATCTTCCCGCTGATGGCCCAGCCAGGCGGTACGCTGGCGCGTGCCGGCCACACCGAAGCCGCCTGTGACCTGGCGCGCATGGCCGGTTTCGAGCCAAGCGGCGTGATCTGCGAAGTGATGAACGACGACGGCACCATGTCGCGCCGCGCCGAGCTGGAAGTGTTCGCCGCCGAGCACGGCCTGAAGATCGGCACCATTGCCGACCTGATCCACTACCGCATGATCCACGAGCGCACCGTGCAGCGTGTTTCCGAGCAATCGGTGGAGAGCGAGCTGGGTGAGTTCAACCTGGTCACCTACCGTGACGCGGTCGAAGGCGACGTGCACATGGCCTTGACCCTGGGCAAGATCTGCGCCGAAGAGCCGACCTTGGTACGGGTACACAATATGGACCCACTGCGTGACCTGCTGCTGGTCAAGCAGCCCGGCCGCTGGAGCCTGCGCGCGGCCATGGCCGCAGTGGCCGAGGCCGGCAGTGGCGTGGTGTTGCTGCTGGGGCACCCGCTGGACGGCGACGTGCTGCTGGCGCACATCCGCGAAAGCGCTGGCGATGCACCGGCCAAAGCACCGACTACCTACAGCACTGTGGGTGCCGGTTCGCAGATCCTGCGTGACCTCGGTGTGCGCAAGATGCGCCTGATGAGTTCGCCGATGAAGTTCAACGCGATATCCGGATTCGATCTGGAAGTTGTAGAATACGTGCCCTCCGAGTGACTTGAGGCGGCATTGACGCCCTCTGCTCGAGTCCAGACCCCTGTCGAGGCCGCTTGTATGCGGCCTCGCTCTTGAAGATGAGAATATCGGAATGACCCTGAAGACCATCGAAGGTACCTTCATCGCCCCCAAAGGTCGCTATGCTTTGGTGGTTGGCCGCTTCAACAGCTTCGTTGTCGAAAGCCTGGTAAGCGGTGCCGTTGATGCCCTGGTACGCCACGGTGTCAGCGAAAGCGACATCACCATCATCCGTGCCCCGGGTGCATTCGAGATCCCGCTGGTGGCACAGAAGGTCGCCCAGCAAGGCGCCTACGACGCGATCATCGCCCTGGGCGCCGTGATCCGTGGCGGTACCCCGCACTTCGAATACGTGGCGGGCGAATGCACCAAGGGCCTGGCCCAGGTGTCCATGGAGTTCGGTGTTCCGGTGGCCTTCGGCGTACTGACCGTCGACTCCATCGAGCAAGCCATCGAGCGTTCTGGCACCAAAGCCGGCAACAAAGGTGCTGAAGCTGCCCTGTCCGCACTGGAAATGGTCAGCCTGCTGGCGCAGTTGGAGGCCAAGTGATTAGCGACGAAAGCGATCGTTTCAACCCGCGCGATCCAAAACCTGCGGATGCCGGCAAGCCCTCCAAGAGCGCCAAGCGCCGCGAAGCCCGCAAGCTCGCGACCCAGGCCCTCTACCAGTGGCACATGGCCCAGCATTCGCTGAACGAGATCGAAGCGCAGTTCCGGGTGGATAACGATTTCACCGATGTCGACGGTGCCTATTTCCGCGAGATCCTGCATGGGGTCCCGGCAATCAAGGGCGAAATCGACAAAGCGCTGGTGCCTTGCATGACCATCGCACTGGAAGAGCTCGACCCGGTCGAGCTGGCCGTGCTGCGCCTGTCCACCTGGGAGCTGATCAAACGCGTCGACGTGCCTTACCGCGTCGTGATCAACGAAGGTGTGGAACTGGCCAAGGTTTTCGGTGCCACTGACGGCCACAAGTTCGTCAACGGCGTACTGGACAAGCTCGCACCTGCGCTGCGTGAAGCAGAAGTCAAGGCGAACAAGCGCTGATCCTGGCGCTGCCTGGCCATGGGTGAGTTCGAGCTGATCAACCATTACTTCGCCGCAGCGCCCTGTGCGCAGGGCGGCGAGGGCGTGGCGCTGGGTATCGGCGACGACTGCGCCCTGCTGGACCTTCCCCCCGGTGAGCAACTGGCGGTGTCGACCGACACCCTGGTCGCCGGGGTGCACTTTCCTGCTGTCTGCGATCCGTTGCTGCTTGGCCAGCGTTCGTTGGCTGTGGCTGCCAGTGATCTGGCAGCCATGGGCGCGACTGCAATCGGCTTCACCCTCGCATTGACCCTGCCTGACGTTGGCTCTGACTGGCTGGCGGCCTATGCCGACGGCCTTGGTCGCATGGCCCACCGTTGCCGCATGAGCCTGATCGGTGGTGACACGACGCGCGGCCCCTTGAGTATCACCGTAACCGTGTTCGGCCGCGTGCCGGCTGGCCAAGCCTTGCGCCGCAGCGGTGCAAGGCCGGGTGATCTGTTGTGTGTCGGTGGTTCGCTGGGCAAGGCCGCCGGTGCCTTGCCGCTGGTGCTGGGTGAGCGCGAGGCGCCTGCCGCGCAGGCCGAGCCGCTGCTGGCTCATTACTGGTCACCGATGCCGCAGCTTACTCTCGGGGCTCTGCTGCGTGGCAAGGCCACTGCGGCCCTGGACATTTCCGATGGCCTGCTCGCTGATTGCGGGCATATCGCCAAGGCATCCGGCGTGGCGCTGGAGGTGAACCTGGCGCAGGTGCCAGTGTCTCCTGCCTTAGAGGCATTCCTCGGCCGCGAAGCGGCGTTGCAGGCAGCACTCACCGGTGGCGACGACTATGTACTGGCCTTCACCTTGCCGCCCGAAGCGCTGGCGCCCTTGGCTGGCCTCGGTTGCATCGAGGTACATATCATTGGTCGTGTGCTCGAAGGGCAGGGTGTGACCTTGCGCGACTCACAGGGCCAGGACATAACCCCCGTCCAGCGGGGCTATCAACACTTTAGGGAGAGACCGTGACCGATCACCCCAACCAGGTGCCTGCGGAGTTCGTTCCGCCTTCGGTCTGGCGCAACCCGTGGCACTTCATCGCCTTTGGCTTCGGTTCCGGCACTCTGCCCAAGGCCCCGGGTACCTGGGGCTCGCTGGTCGCCATACCGTTCATCCCCCTGTGGCAGTTGCTGCCCGACTGGGGCTACTGGTTGTTGCTCGGCGTGAGCATGCTGTTTGGCTTCTGGTTGTGCGGCAAAGTTGCCAATGATTTACGCGTACACGACCATGAAGGCATTGTCTGGGACGAGATTGTCGGCATGTGGATCACCCTCTGGCTGGTGCCGGAGGGCTGGCAGTGGCTGTTGGCAGGGTTCCTGATGTTCCGCTTCTTCGACATCCTCAAGCCGTGGCCGATTCGCTGGATCGATCGCCATGTGCACGGGGGCGTCGGCATCATGCTCGACGATATCCTGGCCGGCGTGTTTGCCTGGCTGGGCATGCAGGTTCTGGTGTGGGCGGTTGCCTGAAACAGGGAGTGCGTGAATGACCATAAGGACTGTACTGCTGGCAATGCTGCTGAGTATTGCCCCGTGGGTGACGGCTGCCGAGGGCATACCGAAACAGATCCATCTGGTTAGCGAGGAGTGGCTCGACTACACCAACGCCGACGGTACCGGGGTAGCCTGGGATGTGCTGCGCAAAGTGTTCGAGCCGGCCGGTGTCGAGGTAATTACCCAGAGCGCGCCCTACAGCCGGGCGGTTGGCCTGGTCAAACGCGGCGAGGCTGATGCCTGGGTAGGCTCGTACAAGGAAGAGAACGACGACAACCTGTACCCGCGCTGGCACTTCGATATGGACCATATCTATGCCCTGGGGCTGGCCAGCAAACCTGTGCCTACCCTGGAGACCATCGGCAAGTACCGGTTGGCCTGGGTGCGTGGTTATGATTACGGCAGCTACTTGCCCAATGTGCGCGAATTCCGCGAAATCCAGCGTCGCGAGGGCATTCTGCCGATGCTCGAGCATGACCGGGTGGATTACTACATCGACGCACTGACCGAGGTCGACTATGTGCTCGGGCAAACCTCTCAGCCAGAGCGTTTCCGCCGTACCCATGTGGCCGAGTTGCCGTTGTACCTGGCCTTTGCCCGTAACGACCAGGCCAAGGCTCTGTGCGAGCTGTTCGACAAGCGTATGAAGGAGCTGATACGTAGCGGCGAACTGAAGCCGATTTTCGAGCACTGGACACAGCCCTATCCGTTCAGCACGGATAGTCACCCGCACTAAAGCTGTATACACCAAGGTCTGTCGCGGCCCTCTGGGGCAGCGGGCTTGGGTTTGAGCGATGGCTTTTAATAATTATCGAACTTTTCGATCTTAAGCCACTGTATACAGCCAGCCCACATTCCCCAACCTGCTGATACAATCGGCCCACGAGAAATTTCCTACTTACTCCAGGAGCACAACGTGCCCGTCGTCTTTGTTGCCGCCTCTAAACTCCCGACGCCCTTCGCGACCTTCACCATGCATGGCTTTCTCGACGAAGCCACAGGCCGTGAGCATGTGGTGCTCAGCCTGGGTGATATCGCGGACGGCCAGCCGGTATTGGGGCGCCTGCATTCCGAGTGTCTGACCGGCGATGCACTGTTCAGCCAACGTTGCGACTGCGGCTCGCAGTTGGAAGCCGCGCTGCAGGCCATCGCCCGCGAAGGGCGTGGGGTGCTGCTGTACCTGCGTCAGGAAGGCCGTGGCATCGGCTTGCTGAACAAGATCCGCGCCTACGAGCTGCAGGATGGCGGCGCCGACACCGTCGAAGCCAACGAGCGCCTGGGCTTCGCTGCCGACCAGCGTGACTACGCCATATGCCTGCCGATGCTCGAGCACCTGGGCGTCAAGTCGCTGCGCCTGATGACCAACAATCCGCGCAAGGTCAAAGCCCTGACCGACATGAACATCGTGGTTGCCGAGCGTGTGCCGCTGCACACCGGGCATAACCCGCACAACCGCTACTACCTGGCGACCAAGGCCGGCAAGTTGGGCCACATGCTGGGCAACGAACACCAGGGCGAGGTGCCCCAGGCGTGACCCGCGCCGAGGTCAAGCGGCGGCTGGCGCTGGCCTGGTGGCAGTACCTGGCGGTGGGCCTGGTGCCGCTGCCAGTCATGGCTTGGGCCTTTGGGGGCGGTGATGCACTGATCCCGGTGTTGGCCATGCCACTGTTCATCGCCGGTGCGGCCACCATGTTCCTCAGCCTGCCGCGCTTCGGTGCCTACAAGCGCGCACTTATTGCCACCTCAAAGGTGCTCGGTACGGGCGAAGAAGCCACTGCCTGGATCGAACTGGCGCGGGTGCGGCGCATGGCCATGCTGTATGCCTGCTTCCCGGCTTGGGTCGCCGCATTGTCGGTGCTGGTCGGCCTGGAGGCAGTGCCGCAGATCCTCCTCGCATTGTCTACCGTCGTAGTGCTGTACCTCTATCGCATTCCGCGCCAGCTGGGCTGATGCGACTGCTACCTGGCCTGCTGGCGTTGTTAGCCTGCACCGTACTGGCTGCAGAACCGCTACGTGTCGTCAGTCTGGCCCCCTCGATGAGCGAGATCATGCTTGAACTGCAGGCCGACGACCTGCTGGTGGGCGTGCTCGATGGCGGCGAACGACCGGCTGCGCTGCGCCACTTGCCTTCGGTCGGGCGCCAAGGGCAACTGGACATGGAGCGCCTGCTCAGCCTGCGCCCCGACCTGTTGCTGCTGTGGCCAGGCAGCGTGCCGCCGGCCCAGCGCGACCAACTCAAGCGCCTGGGTATCGCCACCTTCAGCGCCGAACCCCATGACATCAGCCAGCTGATCGAGCAGATCGAGGCCATTGCCGAGCGTGTCGGGCGTGCCGAGCAGGGCCATTCATACGCGCGAGCCCTGCGTGAGCGGCTGCAGCAGCTGCGCCAGCAGTATCGGCGTGACGAACCCTTGCAGGTGTTTTATCAAGTCTGGGATCGGCCGTTGTACACGCTCGGTGGCCGCCAGGTGGTGACCGACGCCCTGGCCGTGTGCGGGGCGCGCAATGTGTTCGCCGACCTTGGCCAGCCGGCGCCACAGGTGAATGTGGAGTCCGTGCTGCTGCGTAATCCGCAGGTCATCCTGGCAGCTGATGAGGCGCAACTGGCCAACTGGAAGGCCTGGCCGCAGATTCGGGCGGTTGCTGATGGGCGTCTGCTGGTGGTGCCGGACAAAGGGCTGGAGCGCCCCAGCGGGCAGATGATCGAAGCCACCGCCCGCTTGTGTGCGTTGCTGGACGCTAAAGCGCCGGTGTCCAGGTGATGCTCAAGAGCACAGTGCGGCCCTCTTCGCGGTAAGGGTGATATGCACCCTCATAGCTGTAAAGGGCGCGGCTGTAGCTGCGGTCCAGCAGGTTATCCAGCTTGGCTTCGAGTTTCAGTTCGTCGCTAGCCGCCCAACTGCCGCGCAAACCCAGCAGACCATAGCCACCGATGCGGTTGCGGTTGGCCTCATCGTCATAACTGTTGCTGACCGCCTGCCAGCTGGCACCCACGCTGAAACGCCCGAACTCTCGGTCCAGGTCCAGGCTCAAGGTGCGGCGGGCGCGGCGGGCGAGGGTGTGGCCAGTGTCGCGGTCGCGTGGGTCGATCAGGGCCAGGCCAAGCTGGCTGTGCCAGGCGCCCCACTGCTGCGCCAGCGCCATTTCCACACCATTGATTCGTGCCGAGGCGACGTTACGGGGTATCGAGTCCTGGCCAAAGATGATCGCGTCGCGCAGGTCGGTGCGGTACAGCGAAGTCTCCAGGCGGCTCTCTGCAGTCAGCTGGCTGCGCCATTGCAGCTCGTAGCTTCTGGAGTGCTCTGGATCCAGGTTCGGGTTGCTGAACTGTGGGTAATACAGGTCGTTGAACGTTGGCGCGCGGAAGCCTTCGCTGTAGGACAGCAGCACATCGTTGTTCGCGTTCAGCGGTACGGTCAGGCTGCCGCTCCAGGTGGTCTGGCCACCAAACTGCTGGTTGCGGTCATGGCGCACCCCCAGCTCAGTGGAAAACTGCTCGCCCCGGTAGCGGTGCTGGGCGAACACGGCACGGTTCCAGCGGCTGTCGTCAGTGAAGTCGGTAGTGCCGTGTACGCGGTCTTCGTACCAGTCGCCACCGATCAGTACGGTGTTCCGTTCGCCGAGGGCCAGGTCGTTCTGCCAGGTAGCCTGATCGCGGTAGGTGTTGAACACGAAGCGCTCAGCGCTGAGCTTGTCGCGTTTGTCGTCCCGGTTCTCGCTATGTGCCAGTTCAAGGCGTGAGTGCCAGGTTTCGGTGACCTGAACGTCAACGTAGCTGCCCAGGCTGCTGACGCTGAAGTCGGTGTAGGGTTGTTGACCGAAGCTCTCGAAGGTCACGGGGTCGAAGCCGCCGAACGGGTTGTCGTACTCGCTGCGACCACGGCTGTCGAGCAGGTTCAAGCCGGCCTCGAAGCGCTCACCGAAGGTGTGGCTCAGGCTCAGGTTCAACGCCTTGTTGCGGTAGGCGTCGTGGTCACCATCGCTGGCGAAGGATGGCCCGGTCGAGTCGATGCCGGCAGTTTCATCCAGGCTGGCGCCAAGGTTGAAGCGGGTCGAGTCGTTGCCGCCAGAAAGCCCCAGGCTGCGTTGGAATGTCTGGTTGCTGCCGGCGGCCATGCGCAGGCGTGGCTGCAGGCCGGGGCCACTGCTGCGTCGAGTGAAGATCTGGATCACCCCGCCAATGGCATCGCTGCCGTACACCGCTGAGCGCGAGCCTCGCAGTACTTCGATGCGCTCGATCTGGTCGATGTCCAGAAACTGCAGGCCGCTGTCGCCCGAGGTGGCGTTGGCAATGCGCACGCCATCGACCAGCACCAGGCTTTGCGCGGCCTTGGTGCCACGGATAAAGATCCCCGGCAGGCTGCCACGGCCACCGGTAGGTGCCACTTGCAGGCCCGGCACGCGGGAGAGCAAGTCGGTGACGCTGGAGGGTTGCAGGCGGTCGATGTCGGTGCGGGTGAAAACCGTATTGGCAGCACTGGTGGCGGTACGCGATTCGACTTGGCGGCTGGCGCTGATCAGCACGTCGGGGAGCTTTAGGGCGTCGTCGCGCTCAGCGGCCAGAAGGAATGTAGGGGCACAGAGAATCGTGGTACAGGCTAATTTTTTCATGGGCAGTTCCAAAGGATTTCCACAGCACTGTGCTGTCCCCGTAGGCGCGGGTTTACCCGCGAAAGGGCCGGGCCTGCAGGCCAATTTTCACCCGCCGTTCACCGTCGCCGCCGCTATCGTATTCGCGGGTAAACCCGCTCCTACAGTGGGCACACATCGGTGATCGGGCGCAGGCCGTCGTAGGAGCGGGTTCACCCGCGAAAGGGCCGGTCCTGCTTGCCAATTTTCACCCGCCGTAGGAGCGGGTTCACCCGCGAAAGGGCCGGTCCTGCTTGCCAATTTTCACCCGCCGTAGGAGCGGGTTCACCCGC
>NZ_JAUHUI010000024.1:0-80043 GCF_030418155.1 Pseudomonas sp. 2,4-D | reverse complement strand
AGCGGGTTTACCCGCGAAAGGGCCGGTACAGGCTACAGAGCAGTCAACCCTTGCCGCCCGGCGCCAGCATGTTCTCTGGCCGCACCCACTGGTCGAACTGTTCATTGGTCAGGTACTTCAACGCCAAGGCCGCCTCGCGCAAGGTCGTGCCCTCGCTGTAAGCCTTCTTGGCAATTTCTGCCGCCTTGTCATAGCCGATATGCGGGTTCAGCGCCGTCACCAGCATCAACCCGCGCTCCAGGTGCGCGGCCATCTGCTCCGCATCCGGCTCGATACCCGCCACGCAATGCTGCTGGAAGTTGCGGCAACCATCGGCCAGCAATTCGATGGATTGCAGCAGGTTATGGATGATCACCGGCTTGAACACATTCAACTGCAAATGCCCCTGGCTGGCGGCAAAGCCGATGGCCGCGTCGTTGCCCAGTACCTGGCAGGCCAGCATCGACAGCGCTTCGCACTGGGTAGGGTTGACCTTGCCCGGCATGATCGAGCTGCCCGGCTCGTTGGCTGGCAGGCGCACCTCGGCCAGCCCGGCGCGCGGGCCGGACCCCAGCAGGCGCAGGTCGTTGGCGATTTTCATCAGGGCCACGGCCAGGGTCTTCAGGGCCCCCGCCAGGCTGGTCAGCGGCTCGTGGCCGGCGAGGGCGGCGAACTTGTTGGGTGCAGTGATGAACGGCAGGCCGGACAGCGCCGCCAGCTCGGCCGCGATGGCCTCGGCAAACCCCTGCGGGGCGTTGAGCCCGGTACCCACGGCAGTGCCGCCCTGAGCCAGCTCGCACACCGCCGGCAGGGTGGCGCGGATAGCGCGCTGGGCGTAATCGAGCTGGGCGACGAAGGCCGACACTTCCTGGCCGAAGGTAATCGGCGTGGCGTCCATCATGTGCGTGCGGCCGGTTTTTACCAGCTTGTGGTGACGCATCGACAGCTCGGCCAGCCCCGAAGACAGTTCGGTGACGGCCGGCAGCAGCTTTTCATGCACCGCCTGGGCTGCCGCAATGTGCATGGCGGTGGGGAAGCAGTCGTTGGAGCTCTGCGAGCGGTTGACGTGGTCATTGGGGTGTACTGGCGCCTTGCCGCCACGGCCTTTGCCGGCCAGTTCGTTGGCGCGTCCGGCGATCACCTCGTTGACGTTCATGTTGCTCTGGGTGCCACTGCCCGTCTGCCAGACGACGAGCGGGAACTGATCGTCGTGCTGGCCATCCAGTACTTCATCGGCGGCCTGTTCGATCAGCCGGGCGATGTCGGCCGGCAGGTCGCCATTGCGGTCGTTGACGCGCGCCGCGGCCTTCTTGATCAGTGCCAGGGCGTGCAATACCGCGAGGGGCATGCGTTCCTTGCCAATGGCGAAGTTGATCAGCGAACGCTGGGTCTGCGCACCCCAGTAGGCGTTCTCCGGAACTTCGACCGGGCCCAGGCTGTCTGTCTCGATACGGCTCATTCTGTACTCACTCCTGTGTAGTTCGAAATCGCAGTTTAGGCCCTGATTCGACCGAGCGGTTCCGTCGCTCGTCGTGCCACTTGAGCACATCGCCACCACGGCGCAGAATGCTCTACTCTGAGGTGCCCGCCTCCCTCTCTTTGAAGGAAATGCAATGACCCGTCTCCGTGTCCTTTGTGCCGCCGTTGCCCTGGTTTGCGCCAGCGGCCAGGTACTCGCTGCCACCGCCAGCCACAACGCTGCTGCCGAGAAATTCCTGACCCTGGCCAACGCCGACAAGCTGGGCACCCCGGTGTACATGCAAGTGCAGCAGATGTTCGCCCAGCGTTTCGGCCAGACCAAGGCCCCGGCCGCCAAGCAGCCCGTACTGGAAAGCTACCAGGCCAAGGCCAATGCCGCGCTGGACAACGCCATCGGCTGGAACAAGCTGAAGCCGAAGATGGTCGACCTGTACACCCGCACCTTCACCGAGCAGGAGCTGAAGGACCTGGTCAAGTTCTACGAATCGCCGCTGGGCAAGAAAGTGCTGCGTGAAATGCCCAAGGTCACTCAGCAGTCGGCACAGCTGACCCAGCAGAGCCTGGAACCAGCAGTACCGGTGGTGAACAAGCTGCTGGAAGACATGACCAAAGAGCTGGACCCGAACGCAGGCAAGGCCGCCGCCCCAGCGAAGAAGTGAGTACGCCGCAATGACCATGCAACAACGTATCGAACAGCAACTGGCCGCGCTGGCGCCGCAACATCTGGAAGTGCTCAACGAAAGTCACATGCACAGTCGTGGTCAGGAGACCCACTACAAGGCGGTGATCGTCAGCGAGCAGTTCGCCGGGTTGAACAGCGTCAAGCGCCACCAGAAGGTCTACGCCACCATGGGTGAGCTGATGGGCGAGATCCATGCCCTGGCCATCCACACCTACACCGCCGAAGAGTGGGCCAAGGTCGGCGTTGCACCGGCCTCGCCCGTGTGTGCAGGCGGCGGGCACTGAAACCTTTCTGTTGTTCTGGTAGAATCCTGCAAGATCCGGGGGCCGCTTTGCGGCCCTTTCGCGACACAAGGCCGCTCCCACAGGAACCGCACTAGCCATCGGGTTACGCGGTCCCTGTGGGAGCGGCCTTGTGTCGCGAAAGGGGCGCAAAGCGCCCCCATGCTTTTTCTATACCTGTCAAACCCGGTCCGCCCCTTACGAGGGCAACCACCTGGAGATTCCGTTACATGTCTCAAGCCATCGTCGTCGCGGCGCTGTACAAGTTCGTCACCCTGGAAGATTACGTCGAGCTGCGCGAGCCGCTGCTCAAGACCATGCTCGACAACAACGTCAAAGGCACCCTGCTGCTGGCCCACGAGGGCATCAACGGCACCGTTTCGGGCACCCGGGAAGCCATTGATGGCCTGCTGGCATGGTTGCGCAGCGACTCGCGTCTGGTCGACATCGACCATAAAGAGTCGTACTGCGACGAACAGCCGTTCTACCGCACCAAGGTCAAGCTCAAGAAAGAGATCGTCACCCTCGGCGTGCCGGGCGTAGACCCCAACCAGGCCGTTGGCACCTATGTCGAGCCCAAGGACTGGAACGCCCTGATCAGCGACCCTGAAGTGCTGCTGATCGACACCCGCAACGACTACGAAGTGGCCATCGGTACGTTCAAGGGCGCCATCGACCCGAAGACCGAAACCTTCCGTGAGTTCCCGGAGTACATCAAGGCCAATTTCGACCCGAGCAAGCACAAGAAGGTCGCGATGTTCTGCACCGGCGGCATCCGTTGTGAAAAAGCCTCCAGCTACATGCTCGGTGAAGGCTTCGAGTCGGTCTATCATCTTAAGGGCGGCATCCTGAAATACTTCGAGGAAGTGCCTCAGGAAGAAAGCCTGTGGGACGGCGACTGCTTCGTCTTCGACAACCGGGTTACGGTGCGTCATGACCTGAGCGAGGGCGAGTACGACCAGTGCCACGCCTGCCGCCATCCGATCAATGCAGAGGAGCGCGCGTCCGAGCACTATTCGCCAGGTGTCAGCTGCCCGCATTGCTGGGACAGCCTGAGCGAGAAGACCCGGCGCAGTGCCATCGACCGGCAGAAGCAGATCGAGCTGGCCAAGGCCCGCAACCTGCCGCATCCGATCGGTTACAACTACAAAGCCGAGGCTTGAAGCATGTCTGCACGCCTGATCTATGTGATGGACCCGATGTGCTCCTGGTGCTGGGGTTTTGCGCCAGTGGCCGCGGCCCTGATCGCCCAGGCGCGTGAGGCAGGCGTGCCTGCCCACTTGGTACCGGGCGGGCTGCGCACTGGCGGCAGCGCCCTGGACAGCTCCACTCGCAAGTACATCCTGGAACACTGGCAGGCGGTGGCTGATGCTACCGGCCAGCCGTTCCGCTTCGAGGGGGCCATGCCTGACGGCTTCGTCTACGACACCGAGCCGGCCTGCCGCGCCCTGGTCGCGGCCCGCGAGCTGGATGCCGAGCGCGTCTGGCCGCTGCTGGCGTTGATCCAGCGTTCGTTCTACGAACAGGGCATCGATGTAACCACCGCGCCGCAGCTGGTCGAGCTGGCCTCCCAGTGTGGCTTCGACCGTGCCGCGTTTGCCGAAACCTTCGCCCGTGCCGATACCCGCGCCGCCACCGCGGCCGACTTCGCCTGGGCCCAGGATCTGGGTATTGCCGGTTTCCCGACCTTGCTGGCCGAGCGCAATGGCCAACTGGCCTTGCTGACCAACGGCTACCAGCCGCTGGAGCGCCTGCAATCCTTGCTCGGCCGCTGGCTGCAGCAGGCCGCCTGTGCTTGATGTACCAGGGTCACCCGACCCGGTACCGGGCAAGCCATACACTGCGGGCGATCGACTGAGCTGGGCGGAAATCCGCCGCCTGGCCCTGCATCACAAGAAAAACCTCTGGTCCGCCAACCTCGTTGCGTTATTGGCGGCGTGTTGCAGTGTGCCCATTCCGCTGCTGCTGCCGCTGTTGGTGGACGAAGTACTGCTCGGCCATGGCGATGCCGCGCTGAAGTGGATGAACCACCTGCTGCCGTCCAACTGGCAGGTAGCAGCCGGCTACATCGGCCTGATGCTGGCGCTCACCCTATGCCTGCGCCTGGCTGCGCTGGCCTTCAACGTGATCCAGTCCAAGCTGTTCGCCGGGCTGGCCAAGGACATCGTCTACCGCCTGCGCATCCGCCTGATCGAGCGCCTCAAGCGTATTTCGCTGAAAGAGTACGAAAGCCTGGGCAGCGGCACGGTGACCACCCACCTGGTCACCGACCTGGACACCCTCGACAAGTTCGTTGGCGAAACCCTCAGCCGCTTCCTGGTGGCCATGCTGACACTGACCGGCACGGCGGCCATCCTGATCTGGATGCATTGGCAGCTGGCCTTGCTGATCTTGCTGTTCAACCCGCTGGTGATCTACTTCACCGTGCAGTTGGGCAAGCGGGTCAAACACCTGAAAAAACTCGAGAACGACAGCACCGCGCGCTTTACCCAGGCGCTGGCGGAAACCCTGGATGCCATCCAGGAAATCCGCGCCGGCAACCGCCAGGGCTACTTCCTTGGCCGCCTGGGTTTGCGTGCCCGCGAGGTGCGCGATTACGCCGTGGACTCGCAATGGAAAAGCGATGCCAGTGGCCGTGCCAGTGGTCTGCTGTTCCAGTTCGGCATCGACATCTTCCGCGCGGCGGCCATGCTGACCGTGCTGTTTTCCGACCTGTCGATCGGCCAGATGCTGGCGGTGTTCAGCTACCTGTGGTTCATGATCGGTCCGGTGGAGCAACTGCTTAATCTGCAATATGCGTACTACGCCGCAGGCGGTGCGCTGAGCCGCCTCAACGAGCTGCTGGCGCGTGCCGACGAGCCGCAATACCCGGCCGCCAGCGACCCGTTCGCCGGGCGCGAAACGGTGGGCATTGAAGTGCGCGACCTGCGCTTTGCCTATGCCGACGAGCCGGTGCTCGAGCACCTCGACCTGTCCATCGCTGCGGGTGAGAAGGTGGCGATTGTCGGTGCCAGCGGCGGCGGCAAGAGCACGCTGGTGCAGCTACTGCTGGGCCTTTACAGCGCGCAGGCCGGGACCATCCGCTTTGGCGGGGCCAGCCTGCAGGAAATCGGTTTGGAAACCCTGCGCGAGAACGTCGCGGTGGTGTTGCAGCACCCGTCGCTGTTCAACGACAGCGTGCGTGCCAACCTGACCATGGGTCGCGACTGTAGCGATGATGCCTGCTGGCAGGCGCTGCGCATCGCCCAGTTGGATGCCACCATCGCCGCCTTGCCGCAAGGCCTGGACAGTGTGGTAGGGCGTTCAGGCGTGCGCTTGTCCGGTGGCCAGCGCCAGCGTCTGGCCATTGCCCGCATGGTACTGGCTGAGCCCAAGGTGGTGATCCTCGACGAGGCCACCTCAGCCCTGGATGCCGCCACCGAGTACAACCTGCATCAGGCCTTGGCGTGCTTCCTCAGCGGCCGCACCACGCTGATCATCGCCCATCGCTTGTCGGCGGTGAAACAGGCCGACCGGGTACTGGTGTTCGATGGCGGGCACGTGGCCGAAGACGGCGACCATCAGCAGCTGATTGCCGAGGGTGGGTTATACGCCAAGCTGTATGGGCATCTGCAGCAGAGCTGATTATCTGGCTGCCTTCACCGGGCTTTTGGGAGCAACAGTCTTGCTCAATTTCTAAAAGCTGGTGCGACCCTGTGGGAGCGGGCTTGCCCGCGAACACGGGCGAAGCCCGTGCCATCCACCGCGGTGTCTTCTTCGCGGGTAAACCCGCTCCTACAATGGCCAGCGCGTACGCTGTAAAAATCCCCGATTCCTTGTCATAAAAATCCCCGCCACAGCGATGGCAAATGGCCTACGCTGTGCTTGTCTGGGTCGATTTACGCCTTATCTGCTCTGTGACAGGGACTCCATGAAGGGACATCGCACACTCGAAGCGCCAAAGTTGCTCGGCATCACATGGCCTTTCATCGCCGTCGTGGTCCTTCAGGTGGCGTTGGGCAGCCTCAGCCTTTATACGCTCTCGGCCGTGCGCGCCTATGTCGCGGGCGAAAGCCTGTGGTCCAAGGCGCAGAAAGATGCCATCTACTACCTCAGTCTGTACGGCGAGACGCGCGACGACAGCACCTACCAACGCTATCGCCAGGCCATTACCGTGCCTCAGGGTGACCATCGTCTGCGCGAGGTGCTCGATCACCCCAACCCTGATCTGGATGCCGCGCGACAGGCGGTTCTGCAAGGTGGCAACCACCCTGACGATGTCGAGCGGATCATCTGGTTCTACCGTAACTTTCGCCATGTCAGCTATATGCAGACAGCCATCGATTACTGGGACATCGGTGACGACTATCTGGCCAAGCTGGATGTACTGGCCGGTGAAATGCGCCAGCGTTTTGCCAATGGCCCGGCGGATCCAGGCACTGTCAGCGATTGGAAGGCCCGCATTGTCGCCATCAACGAAGGCGTGACCCCGGCGGCCAAGGCCTTCAGTGATGCCTTGGGTGAAGGCTCGCGTATGTTGCTGCGGGTGCTGCTGATCACCAACCTGCTGACCGCGATGTTCCTGATCGCCATTGCCTGGCGCCGCTCCAGCAAGCTGTTGGCCCAGCGCCAGGCCTTTGCCAGCGCCCTGCAGGAAGAAAAAGAGCGAGCGCAGATTACCCTGCAGGCCATCGGTGATGCGGTGATCACCACTGATGTCGAGGGCAGTATCGGCTACATGAACCCGGCCGCTGAGCAATTGACCCACTGGCAATCCGGCCAGGCCCAGGGCCTGCCGCTGTCGGCACTGTTCAGCCTGGTTGATGAACACGCCGAGGAGGACGGTCGCAGCTTGGTCGAACAGGTGCTCAGCGGCAGCCTCAAGGGCGGCTCCGAGCATGCCCGGCTGATCCAGCGCCTGGACGGCAGTACCGTGTCGATCAACCTGGTAGGCTCGCCGATCCTCAATGATGGCCAGGTCAGTGGCATCGTGCTGGTGTTGCACGACATGACCCAGGAACGCCAGTACATCGCCAACCTGTCCTGGCAGGCAACTCACGACGCCCTGACCGGGCTGGCCAACCGCCGCGAGTTCGAATACCGCCTGGAGCAGGCGCTCAACGACCTGGCGCGCCAGGCCGGGCGGCATTCGCTGATGTTCCTCGACCTCGACCAGTTCAAGTTGGTCAACGACACCTGTGGCCACGCTGCCGGCGATGAGTTGCTGCGGCACATCTGCGCGGTGCTGCAATCCGGCCTGCGTGAGGGCGATACGCTCGCGCGGCTGGGCGGCGATGAGTTTGGCGTGCTGCTGGAAAACTGCCCGCCCGACCAGGCCGAGCGCATCGGCGAACAATTACGCCAGATGGTGCAGAGCCTGCACTTCGTATGGAAAGGGCGGCCGTTCGTGACCACGGTCAGCATTGGCCTTGTGCATATGGCCCAGGCCCCCGGTACCCTGGAGGCCTCGCTGCGCGCCGCCGACATGGCCTGCTACATGGCCAAGGAAAAGGGCCGAAACCGTGTGCAGGTGTACCACGCCGACGACAGCGAACTGTCCATGCGTTTTGGCGAGATGGCCTGGATCCAGCGCCTGCATGTGGCCCTGGAAGAAAACCGCTTTTGCCTCTACGCCCAGGAAATCGCCCCGCTCAAATCCTTCGAGGGCCCGGGCCATATCGAAATTCTGTTGCGCCTGCACGACGAAAGCGGCCGCACCATCCTGCCCAGCAGCTTCATCCCGGCGGCCGAGCGCTACGGCCTGATGACCGCGCTGGACCGCTGGGTGGTGCGCAATGTGTTCATGGTCATACGCCAGTGCCTGGAAGAAGGGCGTGAAGGGCCATTGTCGACCTGTGCCATCAACCTGTCGGGGTCCAGCATTGGCGACGACAAGTTCCTTGAATACCTCCAGCGGTTGTTTGTCGAATACGCCATTCCGCCGCGAATGATCTGCTTTGAAATTACCGAAACCAGCGCCATTGCCAACCTGGGCAGCGCCATTCGCTTCATCAACGAGCTGAAAGGGCTGGGTTGCCGTTTCTCGCTCGATGATTTTTGCGCCGGCATGTCCTCGTTCGCCTATCTCAAGCATTTGCCCGTGGACTACCTGAAGATTGACGGCAGTTTCGTCAAGGACATGCTCGACGACCCGGTCAACCGGGCCATGGTCGAGGTCATCAACCATATCGGCCATGTGATGGGTAAGCGCACGATTGCCGAGTTCGTCGAAACACCCTTGATCGAGCAGGCCTTGCAGGAAATAGGCGTGGATTACGCCCAGGGCTACCTGATCGAACGCCCCCAGGTGTTCACCTGTGACAGTCTGCAGCGCCAACGGATCGCCGCCCGGCCTCTGTTGCAGCGAGCACCTGGCACGTTTCGCTAGTTGGAAATCACAAGGATCAAGGAGCTGAAAGTGATTGACGCATTCGTTCGTATCGGGCCTTTGATGGACCCCGCCAGTTACCCCCAATGGGCCCAGCAACTGATTGAAGACTGCCGCGAGAGCAAGCGCAGGGTGGTTGAGCATGAGTTTTATGCACGACTACGCGATGGCCAGCTGAAGCAATCGACCATCCGCCAGTACCTCATCGGTGGCTGGCCGGTGGTGGAGCAGTTTTCGTTGTACATGGCGCATAACCTGACCAAGACCCGCTATGGCCGGCATCAGGGCGAGGACATGGCGCGGCGCTGGCTGATGCGCAACATCCGCGTCGAGCTCAACCATGCCGACTACTGGGTGAACTGGTGCCAGGCGCACGGTGTGCATCTGCACGAGTTGCAGGCGCAAGAAGTGCCGCCCGAGCTGAACGGCCTGAACGATTGGTGCTGGCGGGTGTGCGCCACCGAGAACCTGGCCATTTCCATGGCGGCGACCAACTACGCCATCGAAGGCGCGACCGGTGAATGGTCGGCGGTGGTGTGCTCGACCGACACCTATGCGCAGGGGTTTCCTGAAGAAGGGCGCAAGCGGGCGATGAAGTGGCTGAAGATGCATGCCCAGTATGACGATGCGCACCCGTGGGAGGCGCTGGAAATCATCTGTACCCTGGCTGGTGAGAACCCCACCCTGGGGTTGCGGACCGAGCTGCGCAGGGCCATTTGCAAGAGTTACGACTGCATGTTCCTGTTCCTGGAGCGCTGCATGCAGCTGGAAGGGCGCCAGCAAGGCCGTATGCGGCCGGCGTTGGCTGCGGGCTGATCGCTTTCCTGTACCGGCCTCTTCGCGGGCTTGCCCGCTCCCACAGGATCACCGCAACTTTCAAGGATTGCGCCCTACCTGTGGGAGCGGGCAAGCCCGCGAAGAGGCCGATGCAGGTTTATTGGGCGTTGAACGCCTGCCCGTTCACCCCTGTGCTGTCCGGCCCCATCAGGTACAGGTACACCGGCATGATCTCTTCGGGCAGCGGGTTGTTCTGCGGGTTCTCGCCGGGGTAGGCCTGGGCCCGCATTGCCGTGCGCGTGGCGCCTGGGTTGATACTGTTGGCGCGCACCGGCGCCACGCCTTCCAGTTCATCAGCCAAGGTCTGCATCAGGCCTTCGGTGGCGAACTTCGACACGCCATAGGCGCCCCAGTAAGCCCGGCCCTTGCGCCCCACGCTGCTGCTGGTGAACACCACCGAAGCGTCTTCCGACAGCTTCAGCAGCGGCAGCAGGGTGCTGGTGAGCATGAAGGTGGCATTGACGTTGATGTGCATCACGCGCATGAAGTTGTCGCCCGACAGCTGTTCCAGCGGTGTGCGCGGGCCGATGATCGACGCATTGTTGAGCAGGCCATCGAGGCGGCCGAACTGGCCTTCGATCATGGCCGCCAGCTCGTCGTACTGGTGTGGCAGGGCGGTTTCCAGGTTGAACGGGATAACCACCGGCTGCGGGTGGCCGGCGGCTTCGATCTGGTCGTAGACCTCGTTCAGGTTGGCCTCGGTCTTGCCCAGTAGCAGCACGGTGGCACCCAGGGCGGCATAGGCCTTGGCAGCTGCGGCACCAATGCCACGGCCGGCACCGGTAACCAGGATGACCCGGCCTTGCAGCAGGTCGGGGCGGGCGGTGTAGTCGAACATGGTTCTGTCCTTCGAGTTCGTGTGGGCGGCCCGGGGCTATCGTAGGAGCGGGTTTGCCCGCGAATGCGTCAGCCCAGACAACACTGGCGTCTGATCGGACGCATTCGCGGGTAAACCCGCTCCTACAAAAGGGCGGTGCCCGGTCATCGGTCTGGGTTCAGCAGCCGCACAGCGCGCTGTCGATCACTTTGCGCAGTTCCAGCGGGTGGTCCACCACCACGTCGGCACCCCAGTTGTTGGGGTTGTCCTCTGGATGAATATAGCCGTAGCGCACGGCTGCCGTGCGGGTACCTGCGTCGCGGCCAGACTCGATGTCGCGCAGGTCGTCGCCGACGAACAGCACACTGGCCGGGTCCAGATTCAGCGTCTTGCAGGCCAGGATCAGCGGCTCGGGGTCGGGTTTGCTGTTTTTCACGTGGTCCGGGCAAATCAGCAATGCCGAGCGCTCGGCCAGGCCCAGCTGCTGCATGATCGGCTCGGCGAAGCGCACCGGCTTGTTGGTGACGACGCCCCACAGCAGGTTGCCTTTCTCGATGTCGGCCAGCAGCTCGGCCATGCCCTCGAACAGCTTGCTGTGCACCGCGCAGTCGCGCTGGTAACGCTCGAGGAACTCCAGGCGCAGGGCCTCGAAGCCGTCAGCCTCCGGGTCCATGGCGAACGCAGTGGCAACCATGGCGCGGGCGCCACCCGAGATAACGCCACGGATCAGGTTGTCGTCAACGGCCGGCAGCCCGCGTTCGGCGAGCATGGCCTGGCAAATGGCGATGAAGTCCGGCGCCGTGTCCAGCAAGGTGCCGTCCATGTCGAAGAGTACTGCTCGCAAACGCATGCTTATTCCTCGCGCAGGGTCTGGATCATGTAGTTGACGTCGACGTCGCTGTTGAGCTTGTAGTGCTTGGTCAGCGGGTTGTAGGTGAGGCCGATGATGTCCTTCACCTGCAGGCCTGCATCGCGGCTCCAGGCGCCCAGCTCGGACGGGCGGATGAATTTCTTGAAGTCATGGGTGCCGCGCGGCAGCATCTTCAGGATGTACTCGGCGCCGACGATGGCCAGCAGGTAGGCCTTGGGGTTGCGGTTGATGGTGGAGAAGAACACCTGGCCGCCCGGCTTGACCATGCGGTAGCAGGCGCGGATCACCGAAGACGGGTCGGGCACGTGCTCGAGCATTTCCAGGCAGGTAACCACGTCGAACTGTTCGGGCATTTCCTCGGCCAGGGCTTCGGCGGTGATCTGCCGGTATTCCACCTGCACGCCGGACTCCAGTTGGTGCAACTGAGCCACCGCCAGTGGCGCCTCGCCCATGTCGATACCGGTGACCGTGGCGCCGCGCAGGGCCATGGCTTCGCTGAGGATGCCGCCACCGCAACCCACGTCCAGCACTTTCTTGCCGGCCAGGCTGACGCGCTCGTCGATCCAGTTGACGCGCAGCGGGTTGATTTCGTGCAGCGGCTTGAACTCGCTTTCGCGGTCCCACCAGCGGTGGGCCAGCGCTTCGAACTTGGCGATTTCGGCGCGGTCGACGTTGCTCATTGAACAGTCCTCTGAAACTTCGCAAAATTGCGCCGGAGTATACCCGAGCGCTTGGCCGCGAGGGTCGCTATAATCGCCCGTTTTTGATATCCGAATGACGGGGAGAGGCGATGCGCGAGCGACTTTTGGCGGCGGAGAAGGTGACCGCGATCCGCTGGCAGGGCGGCGCCTTGCACCTGCTCGACCAGCGCCTGCTGCCGTCGGAGGAGCGTTGGCTGGCCTGCGACAATGTTGCGCAGGTGGCCGCAGCCATCCGTGACATGGCAGTGCGCGGCGCCTCGGCGATCGGTATTGCCGCAGCTTACGGCCTGGTACTGGCCCTTGAAGAGCGGCTGGCCGAAGGTGGCGATTGGGAAATGGACCTGGAAGACGACTTTCTCACCCTCGCCGAAGCGCGTCCTACCGCCGCCAACTTGTTCTGGGCGCTGAACCGCATGCGCGAGCGTCTGCTGCGCCTGCGTCCGGAAGAAGACGTTCTGGCGGCGCTGGAGGCCGAAGCGGTGGCCATTCACGAAAGCGACCGTGAGGCCAACCTGACCATGGCCCAGCAGGGTATCGAACTGATCCGTCGTCATCAGGGCAATGCCCAGGCCCTGCTCACCTTCGGCAACGCCGGCGCCCTTGCCAGTGGTGGCTTTGGCACCGCACTGGGGGTGATCCGTGCCGGCTACCTGGAAGGCATGGTCGAGCAGGTTTATGCCGGTGAGACTCGCCCTTGGCTGCAGGGCTCGCGCCTGACGGCCTGGGAGCTGGCCAACGAGGGAATTCCGGTGACCCTTTGTGCCGACTCCGCGCTGGCCCACCTCATGAAGACCAAGGGCATCACCTGGGTGGTGGTGGGGGCGGACTGCATCGCTGCCAATGGTGACATGGCCGGCAAGATCGGCACCTATCAGCTGGCCGTCAGTGCCATGCACCATGGGGTGCGCTTCATGGTGGTGGCGCCGAGCACCAGCATCGACCTGAACCTGGCAACCGGCGAGGATATTCCCCTGGAAGAGCGTGACGCCGACGAGTGGCTGGACTTTGGCGGTGCCCCGGCGGTACGGGATGTGCAGGTATTCAACCCGGTGTTCGACGTGACCCCGGCCGACCTGATTGACGTTATCGTGACCGAACGGGGTGTTGTAGAGCGTCCGGATACTGCCAAACTGGCCCAGTTGATTTGCCGCAAGCGCCTGCACTGACTTTGTATCGTCTCACCGGCCTCTTCGCGGGCTTGCCCGCTCCCACAGGGATATCGCATGGCCTTAGGGCTGTGGTGAACCTGTGGGAGCGGGCGAGCCCGCGAAGAGGCCGGTGCAGGCAATACAAAAATCAGGTTTCAAACGCGGCTGAGACCAACTGCCACCTCTCCCCACCGCCCCTGCGTTTGTGATAACATCCGGCAGTTTCCAAGACCGCCCATCACGGCGGCCTTCATTGCGCAGATCCATGGCACAACTCATTGATTTGTCGTAAGTCGTCGCACCCTTATGCGCTGCGGCGGCGAGCTTCGTTCGGCCCTTGATGGAGCTGCGAAGTTTCACCAGAAAAAGGAATCAGGCTTCTCATGGGCGAACTGGCCAAAGAAATCCTCCCGGTCAATATCGAAGACGAACTGAGACAGTCTTACCTCGACTACGCGATGAGCGTGATTGTCGGGCGAGCGCTGCCCGATGCGCGTGACGGCTTGAAGCCCGTGCATCGCCGCGTTCTCTATGCGATGAGCGAACTGGGCAACGACTGGAACAAGCCGTACAAGAAATCCGCCCGTGTGGTCGGTGACGTGATCGGTAAGTACCACCCGCACGGCGACACTGCGGTCTACGACACCATCGTGCGTATGGCCCAGCCGTTCTCGTTGCGCTACCTGCTGGTCGACGGCCAGGGCAACTTCGGTTCGGTGGACGGCGACAACGCTGCTGCCATGCGATACACCGAAGTGCGCATGACCAAACTGGCCCACGAACTGCTGGCCGACCTGCACAAGGAAACCGTCGACTGGGTGCCCAACTACGACGGCACCGAGCAGATCCCGGCGGTCATGCCGACGCGTATTCCCAACCTGCTGGTCAACGGTTCCAGCGGTATTGCCGTGGGCATGGCGACCAATATCCCGCCGCACAACCTCGGCGAGGTCATCGATGGCTGCCTGGCGCTCATCGACAACCCGGAAGTCACCATCGATGAGCTGATGCAGTTCATCCCTGGCCCGGACTTCCCGACTGCCGGCATCATCAACGGTCGCCAGGGCATCATCGAGGCCTATCGCACCGGTCGTGGCCGCATCTACATGCGCGCCCGCTCCGAGATCGAAGACATCGACAAGGTTGGCGGTCGCCAGCAGATCGTGATCACCGAGCTGCCGTATCAGCTGAACAAGGCGCGCCTGATCGAAAAGATCGCCGAGCTGGTCAAAGAGAAGAAGATCGAAGGTATCACCGAGCTGCGCGACGAGTCCGACAAGGACGGCATGCGCATCGTCATCGAGCTGCGTCGCGGTGAGGTGCCGGAAGTGGTGCTCAACAACCTCTACCAGCAAACCCAGCTGCAGAGCGTATTCGGCATCAACGTGGTGGCCCTGGTTGACGGCCGTCCGCGCCTGCTCAACCTCAAGGACCTGCTCGAAGCGTTCGTCCGCCACCGCCGTGAAGTGGTGACCCGCCGTACCGTATTCGAGCTGCGCAAGGCCCGTGAACGCGGCCATATCCTGGAAGGCCAGGCGGTTGCGCTGTCCAACATCGACCCGGTCATTGCCCTGATCAAGGCCTCGCCGACGCCGTCCGAAGCCAAGGAAGCCCTGGTTTCCACACCGTGGGAATCCAGTGCCGTGCAGGTCATGGTCGAGCGCGCCGGCGCCGACGCCTGCCGCCCTGAGGACCTGCCGGAGCAGTACGGCCTGCATGACGGCAAGTACTTCCTGTCGCCGGAACAGGCCCAGGCCATTCTCGACCTGCGCCTGCACCGCCTGACCGGCCTGGAGCACGAGAAGCTGCTGGCCGAGTACCAGGAAATCCTCGAGCAGATCGGCGAGTTGATCCGCATCCTCAGCAGCGCCGAGCGCCTGATGGAAGTGATTCGCGAGGAGCTGGAGGCCATCCGTGCCGAGTACGGCGATGTGCGCCGCACCGAAATCCTCAATGCCAGCCACGACCTCAACTACGGCGACATGATCCCGGAAGAAGAGCGCGTGGTCACCATCTCCCATGGTGGTTATGCCAAGACTCAGCCATTGTCCGCCTACCAGGCCCAGCGCCGCGGCGGCAAAGGCAAGTCCGCGACCGGCGTGAAGGACGAGGACTACATCGAGCACCTGCTGGTCGCCAACAGCCATGCCACCCTGTTGCTGTTCTCCAGCAAGGGCAAGGTGTACTGGAAGAAGACCTACGAAATCCCCGAAGCGTCCCGCGCTGCCCGCGGTCGACCGCTGGTCAACCTGCTGCCGCTGGAGGAGGGTGAACGCATCACCGCCATGCTGCAGATCGACCTCGAAGCGCTGCAGCAGAACGCCGACCTCGACGAATTGCTGGACGAGGCTGATGACACCGTGCTCGAGGGTGAGCTGGTTGAGGCCGAGGAAGTCGACGAAGAAGACGGCGACACCCCGGAGTGGGTTGCAGAGCCGACCGGCGCATACATCTTCATGGCGACCGCTTCCGGTACCGTCAAGAAGACCCCGCTGGTGCAGTTCGCCCGTCCGCGCTCCAACGGCCTGATCGCCCTGAAGCTGAAGGAAGGCGACACCCTGATTGCCGCAGCCATCACCGATGGCGCCAAGGAAGTCATGATGTTCTCCGACGCTGGCAAGGTCATCCGCTTTGCCGAGAGCGTCGTGCGTGAAATGGGCCGCAACGCCCGTGGTGTACGCGGCATGAAGCTGGGCAAAGGCCAGCGGATCATTTCGATGCTGATCCCGGAGTCCGGCTCGCAGATCCTCACCGCCTCCGAGCGTGGCTTTGGCAAGCGCACCCCGCTGTCCAAATTCCCGCGTCGCGGCCGCGGTGGCCAGGGTGTGATCGCCATGGGTACCAAAGGGCGCAACGGCCTGCTGATCGGGGCTATCCAGGTGCAGGAAGGCGAGGAGATCATGCTGATTTCCGACCAGGGCACGCTGGTTCGCACCCGGGTTGGCGAGGTGTCCAGCCTCAGCCGCAACACCCAGGGCGTTACGCTGATCAAGCTGGCGGCCGATGAGACACTGGTGGGCCTGGAGCGTATTCAGGAGCCGTCCGAGGACGAACTCGATGAAGTGATCGAGGCGGACGAGGAGGGTGTCGAAGCCGAAGCGCCAGACGAAGCTGCAGGCGCCGAAGAGGCCCCGCAAGAGTAATCAAGCGTGAAACCCGAACGGGGCGACCAAGGTCGCCCCGTTTGACTGATAACAGCTGGCAAAGCCCGGCCTTGTGGGAGCGGGCATGCCCGCGAAGCAGACACTGCGGTAGATGGCACCGGCTTTGCCGGTGTTCGCGGGCTCGCCCGCTCCCACAGGGTCGCTGCGAACCCATGTGATAGTTTTTGTTCTATTTGGCAGAGCGAGAGTGGATGTGAGCAAACGAGCCTTTAACTTCTGCGCAGGCCCTGCCGCGCTTCCTGACGCTGTCCTGCAGCGCGCACAGGCCGAGATGCTGGACTGGCGTGGCAAGGGCTTGTCGGTGATGGAAATGAGCCATCGCAGCGACGATTACGTGGCCATCGCCGAAAAGGCCGAGCAGGACCTGCGTGACCTGCTGTCCGTCCCCTCCAACTACAAGGTGCTGTTCCTGCAAGGGGGCGCCAGCCAGCAGTTCGCTGAAATCCCGCTGAACCTGCTGCCGGAAAACGGCACGGCCGACTACATCGAAACCGGCATCTGGTCGAAAAAGGCCATCGAGGAAGCGCGCCGTTTCGGCAACGTCAACGTCGCCGCCACTGCCAAGCCTTACGACTACCTGGCCATCCCTGGCCAGAACGAGTGGAACCTGACCAAAAACGCAGCCTACGTGCACTATGCGTCCAACGAGACCATCGGTGGCCTGCAGTTTGACTGGGTGCCGCAAACCGGTGACGTACCGCTGGTGGTCGATATGTCGTCCGACATCCTCTCGCGCCCGATCGATGTGTCGCAGTTCGGCCTGATCTACGCCGGCGCGCAGAAGAATATCGGCCCAAGCGGTCTGGTGGTGGTGATCGTGCGCGAAGACCTGTTGGGCCATGCCCGCAGCAGCTGCCCGACCATGCTTGACTACAAGGTTTCGGCTGACAACGGGTCGATGTACAACACCCCGGCCACCTACTCCTGGTACCTCTCGGGCCTGGTCTTCGAGTGGCTGAAAGAGCAGGGCGGTGTCGAGGCGATGGAGCAGCGCAACCGTGCCAAGAAAGACTGCCTTTACGGGTTCATCGATCGCAGCGAGTTCTACACCAACCCGATCAGCGTCAACGCCCGTTCGTGGATGAACGTGCCGTTCCGCCTGGCTGACGAGCGCCTGGACAAGGCCTTCCTCGCTGGCGCCGACGCGCGTGGCCTGCTCAACCTCAAGGGCCACCGTTCGGTTGGCGGCATGCGCGCCTCCATCTACAACGCCCTGGGCCTGGAAGCGGTAGAAGCGCTGGTAGGCTACATGGCTGAATTCGAGAAGGAGCATGGCTGACATGTCCGAACAGGAGCTCAAGGCGCTGCGCGTACGCATCGACAGCCTCGACGAGAAAATCCTCGAGCTGATCAGCGACCGCGCCCGCTGCGCCGAAGAAGTGGCCCGGGTCAAGACTGCCTCGCTCAAAGAAGGCGAGAAGCCGGTGTTCTACCGTCCCGAGCGTGAAGCTGCGGTGCTCAAGCGCGTGATGGAGCGCAACAAGGGCCCGCTGGGCAATGAAGAGATGGCGCGGCTGTTCCGCGAAATCATGTCGTCGTGCCTGGCCCTGGAAGAGCCGCTGAAAATCGCCTACCTCGGCCCTGAAGGCACCTTCACCCAGGCGGCGGCCATGAAGCACTTCGGCCACGCGGTGATCAGTCGGCCGATGGCGGCCATCGACGAAGTGTTCCGTGAAGTGGCGGCCGGTGCCGTCAACTTCGGTGTGGTGCCGGTGGAAAACTCCACTGAAGGTGCGGTCAGCCACACCCTGGACAGCTTCCTCGAGCATGACATGGTGATTTGTGGTGAGGTCGAGCTGCGTATCCACCACCACCTGCTGGTGGGCGAGAACACCAAGACCGACAGCATCACCCGCATCTACTCCCACGCCCAGTCGCTGGCCCAGTGCCGAAAGTGGCTGGATGCGCACTACCCGAACGTGGAGCGCGTGGCCGTATCGAGCAATGCCGAAGCGGCCAAGCGAGTCAAGGGCGAGTGGAACTCGGCGGCGATCGCCGGCGATATGGCGGCCAACCTGTACGGCCTGACCCGCCTGGCCGAGAAGATCGAAGATCGCCCGGACAACTCCACGCGCTTCCTGATGATCGGTAACCAGGAAGTACCGCCGACCGGCGACGACAAGACCTCGATCATCGTTTCGATGAGCAACAAGCCAGGTGCGTTGCATGAGTTGCTGGTGCCGTTCTATCAGAACGGCATCGACCTGACCCGCATCGAGACCCGCCCGTCGCGCAGCGGCAAGTGGACCTACGTGTTCTTCATCGACTTCGTCGGCCACCACCGCGACCCGCTGATCAAGGCGGTGCTCGAGCAGATCAGCCAGGAGGCTGTGGCGCTGAAGGTGCTGGGCTCTTATCCGAAGGCGGTGCTTTGATTCAGGGGCCTTGGGGCTGCCCTGCAGCCCTTCGCGGGCATGCCCGCTCCCACAGTGAGCATGTGATGCCGAGCTCTGTGGGAGCGGGCTAGCCCGCGAAGGGTCGCGCCGCGGCCCCAATGGCCCTCACAGGCTACCTAGATTTCTGAACAGGGTTCGCACCAGTGGTAAATGCAGCAAAAACCAAACCTGCGCCCATCATCGACCGCCTGGTCGTGGTCGGTCTCGGCCTGATCGGCGGCTCGTTCGCCAAGGGCCTGCGTGAAAGCGGCCTTTGCCGCGAAGTGGTCGGTGTCGACCTGGATGCCCCCTCGCGCAAGCAGGCCGTGGCCCTGGGCGTGGTCGACCGCTGCGAAGAAGACCTTGCCGCCGCTTGTGTGGGCGCCGATGTCATCCAGCTGGCCGTACCCATCCTGGCCATGGAAAAAGTCCTCGCGCGCCTGGCCCTGCTCGACCTGGGTGATGCAATCATCACCGACGTCGGCAGCGCCAAGGGCAACGTCGTGCGTGAGGCGCGTGCCGTCTTCGGTGCGCGCCTGCCGCGTTTCGTCCCGGGCCACCCCATCGCCGGTTCCGAGCAGAGCGGGGTAGAGGCGTCCAATGCCACCTTGTTCCGCCGGCACAAGGTGATCCTCACGCCGCTGGCCGAAACCGACCCCGCCGCGCTGGCCCTGGTTGACCGCCTTTGGCGTGCGCTGGATGCCGATGTGGAACACATGTCGGTCGAGCGCCATGACGAAGTACTGGCCGCCACGAGCCATCTGCCACACCTGCTGGCCTTTGGCCTGGTCGACTCACTGGCCAAACGCAATGAAAACCTCGAGATCTTCCGGTACGCTGCGGGTGGGTTCCGCGATTTCACAAGAATCGCCGGCAGCGATCCGACCATGTGGCATGACATTTTCCTCGCCAACCGCGACGCTGTCCTGCGCACGCTTGATACATTTCGCAGCGATCTCGACGCCCTGCGCGACGCGATCGCTGAAGGGGATGGGCACCAACTGCTGGGTGTATTCACCCGCGCACGGGTTGCCCGCGAGCATTTCAGTAAAATCCTGGCCCGCCGGGCCTATGTGGACGCTATGAACGCCAACGATCTGATTTTCCAGGCCCAACCGGGTGGCCGCCTGAACGGGCGGATCCGTGTACCGGGCGACAAGTCGATTTCCCATCGCTCGATCATGCTCGGCTCGCTGGCCGAAGGTACTACCGAGGTCGAAGGCTTCCTCGAAGGCGAAGATGCGCTGGCGACCCTGCAGGCATTCCGTGACATGGGTGTGGTCATCGAAGGCCCCAACCACGGTCGTGTAACCATTCACGGCGTGGGCCTGCATGGCCTGAAGCCGCCACCAGGGCCGCTGTACGTAGGTAACTCCGGTACTTCGATGCGCCTGCTGTCGGGCCTGTTGGCCGGTCAGCCGTTCGATGTCACCATGACCGGCGACGCCTCGCTGTCCAAGCGCCCGATGAACCGTGTGGCCAACCCGCTGCGCGAAATGGGTGCTGTGGTCGAGACCGGCCCGGACGGCCGTCCGCCGCTGACCATCCGCGGTGGCCACAAGCTCAAAGGGCTGACCTACACGCTGCCGATGGCCAGCGCCCAGGTCAAATCCTGCCTGCTGCTGGCCGGTCTGTACGCCGAAGGCAAGACCACTGTCACCGAGCCTGCGCCTACCCGTGACCACACCGAGCGCATGCTGCGCGGTTTTGGCTATTCGGTCGACAGCAATGGCCCAGTGGCCTCGCTGCAGTCCGGTGGCAAGCTGACCGCTACCCGGATCGAAGTGCCGGCTGACATTTCCTCGGCAGCGTTCTTCCTGGTCGCAGCCTCTATCGCTGAAGGCTCCGAGCTTGTGCTGGAGCATGTCGGCATCAACCCGACCCGTACTGGCGTGATCGACATCCTGCGCCTGATGGGCGGCGACATCACCCTGGAAAACCAGCGTGAAGTGGGCGGCGAGCCCGTGGCCGACCTGCGTGTGCGCGGTGCCAAACTTAAGGGTATCGACATTCCTGAAGCGTTGGTGCCGCTGGCCATCGACGAATTCCCGGTACTGTTCGTGGCCGCTGCCTGCGCTGAAGGGCGTACCGTGCTGCGTGGCGCCGAAGAGCTGCGTGTGAAGGAGTCCGATCGCATCCAGGTGATGGCCGATGGCCTCACCACCTTGGGCATCAAATGCGAGCCGACCCCGGACGGCATCATCATCGACGGCGGCCAGCTGGGCGGCGGCGAAGTGCATGGGCATGGTGACCACCGCATCGCCATGGCCTTCAGCGTGGCTTCGCTGCGCGCCAGTGCGCCGATTCGCATTCACGACTGCGCCAACGTCGCCACCTCGTTCCCCAACTTCCTGGCGCTGTGCGCCGAAGTGGGGATTCGCGTGGCAGAAGAGGGCAAGTCGTGAATTCAATGGCACCGGTTATCACCATCGACGGGCCAAGCGGCTCGGGCAAGGGCACGGTCGCCGGGCTGATTGCCCGCGAGTTGGGCTGGAAGCTGCTGGACTCTGGCGCGCTGTATCGCTTGCTGGCATTCAATGCCAGCAACCACGGCGTCGACCTGACCAACGAAGAGCTACTGACCAAGCTTGCCGCCCATCTGGATGTGCAGTTCATCGCTGCCGAGCCCGGTAAGCTGCAACAGATCATCCTTGAGGGTGAGGACGTCAGCAACGTCATCCGTACCGAAACCGTCGGTGCTGGTGCATCGATGGTGGCCTCGCTGCCGGCGGTGCGTGATGCGCTGCTGGTACGTCAGCGTGAGTTCCGCGAAGTGCCAGGGCTGATTGCTGACGGGCGCGACATGGGTACCGTGGTGTTCCCGGACGCGCCATTAAAGGTCTTCCTCACCGCCAGCGCGGAGGAGCGCGCACGTCGCCGCTACCTGCAGTTGAAGGGCAAGGGTGAAGATGTTAGTCTGTCGAGTCTGCTGGATGAGATTCGTGCGCGTGATGAACGTGACACCCAACGTGCAGTGGCCCCGCTGAAACCAGCGGCCGATGCCATTCAGTTGGACTCTACCGAGTTGTCCATCGAGCAGGTGTTGCAACGTATCAGAAGCGAGATCGCCCAGCGCGACCTTATCTGATAGCCAGGAAAGCAGGCAGGGGCACCAGTCAACGTCCTGCCGGCTTTCCTTTACTTAAAACGAACCCACATTGTCTGGAATGTGGTTATGGGCGTCTGTTTCGCCCGAATCTACAGGAATTAAAATGAGCGAAAGCTTTGCAGAACTCTTTGAAGAAAGCCTGAAAACCCTCAATCTTCAGCCGGGTGCGATCATCACCGGTATCGTTGTCGACATCGACGGCGACTGGGTTACCGTACACGCTGGCCTGAAGTCCGAGGGCGTCATCCCGCTCGAGCAGTTCTACAACGAAGCTGGCGAGCTGACCATCAAGGTCGGTGACGAAGTTCACGTTGCGCTGGACGCGGTCGAAGACGGCTTTGGCGAAACCAAGCTGTCCCGTGAAAAAGCCAAGCGCGCCGAGTGCTGGATTGTTCTGGAAGCAGCTTTCGCCGCCGAAGAAGTGGTCAAGGGCGTTATCAACGGTAAGGTTAAGGGCGGCTTCACTGTCGACGTTAACGGCATCCGTGCGTTCCTGCCGGGCTCCCTGGTTGATGTCCGCCCAGTGCGCGACACCACCCACCTGGAAGGCAAAGAGCTGGAATTCAAGGTCATCAAGCTGGACCAGAAGCGCAACAACGTTGTCGTTTCCCGTCGCAGCGTGCTGGAAGCCGAGAACAGCGCCGAGCGCGAAGCCCTGCTGGAAACCCTGCAGGAAGGCCAGCAAGTCAAAGGTATCGTCAAGAACCTCACCGACTACGGCGCATTCGTGGACCTGGGCGGTATCGACGGCCTGCTGCACATCACCGACATGGCCTGGAAGCGCATCAAGCACCCATCGGAAATCGTTAACGTTGGCGACGAAGTCGACGTACGCGTTCTGAAGTTCGACCGTGAGCGCAACCGCGTTTCGCTGGGTCTGAAGCAGATGGGCGAAGATCCGTGGGTAGCTATCACTGCCCGTTACCCAGAAGGTACTCGCGTACAGGCTCGCGTTACCAACCTGACCGACTACGGCTGCTTCGCTGAGCTGGAAGAAGGCGTTGAAGGTCTGGTACACGTTTCCGAAATGGACTGGACCAACAAGAACATCCACCCGTCGAAAGTCGTTCAGGTTGGCGACGAAGTGGAAGTCATGGTTCTGGACATCGACGAAGAGCGTCGTCGTATCTCCCTGGGCATCAAGCAGTGCAAGTCCAACCCATGGGAAGACTTCTCCGGCCAGTTCAACAAGGGTGACAAGATCACCGGTACCATCAAGTCGATCACCGACTTCGGTATCTTCATTGGTCTGGACGGCGGCATCGACGGTCTGGTTCACCTGTCCGACATCTCCTGGAACGAAACCGGCGAAGAAGCCGTACGTCGTTTCAAGAAGGGCGACGAGCTGGAAACTGTCATCCTGTCGGTTGACCCAGAGCGCGAGCGCATCTCCCTGGGCATCAAGCAGCTGGAAGACGATCCGTTCTCCAACTTCGTTGCTGTCAATGACAAGGGCGCTATCGTCAAGGGCATCGTGAAAGAAGTTGACGCCAAAGGCGCCATCGTCACTCTGGCCGACGACATCGAAGCCACTCTGAAAGCTTCCGAAATCAGCCGTGACCGCGTTGAAGACGCGCGTAACGTTCTGAAAGAAGGCGAAGAGATCGAAGCCAAGATCATCAGCGTTGACCGCAAGTCCCGCGTTATCAGCCTGTCGATCAAATCGAAAGACGACGCTGAAGAGCGCGAAGCTATCCAGAGCCTGAAAAACGCTCCGGAAGCTGCTGCCGACACCACCATGGCTGCGCTGCTGCGCGAAGCAATGGCCAAGCAGAACTGAGTTCTGTTTGATCGGTAAAAAGGGCGACCCTCGGGTCGCCCTTTTTTTTTGTGCTCCGCAACCAGGTGGCGCGGCGGATGGCACTGCTGGATCACGCCAGCTTCAGGCTGGCGAAGCCCGTTGTAGGAGCGGGTTCACCCGCGAATCAGGCAGCGCGGTAGATGGCACCGGCTTCGCCGGTGTTCGCGGCTAAACCCGCGCCTACGCCGATGTCGCCAGGCCCAGTGTAGGAGCGGGTTCACCCGCGAATCAGGCAGCGCGGTGGATGGCACCGGCTTCGCCGGTGTTCGCGGCTAAACCCGCGCCTACGCCGATGGCGCTGGATCACACTCGCCTCAGGCTGACACGCCCCGTTGTAGGAGCGGGCTTGCCCGCGAATCAGGCGGCGCGGTGGATGGCACCGGCTTCGCCGGTGTTCGCGGGTAAACCCGCTCCTACGCCGATGGCACCGGACCACGCGAGCTTCAGGCTGGCACAACCCAGTGTAGGAGCGGGCTCACCCGCGAATCAGGCAGCGCGATGGATGGCACCGGCTTTGCCGGTGTTCGCGGGTAAACCCGCTCCTACGCCGATGGCGCCGGACCACGCGAACTTCAGGCTGGCATAACCCAGTGGAGGAGCGGGTTCACCCGCGAAGCAAGCGCCGCTGGCCTGCCTGAGTGGTAGACCATTCTTGAATTACTTCAATCTTGAATTTTTTTATTAAGTCAAGATCCACCCTGTTCAAATCCTTCCCAGCGTGCTACAAACTGGTTAAGCAATGATCTAGCTGCTTGATAACGAAGGGAAAAATATGACGAAGTCGGAGCTGATCGAACGTATTGTCACCCATCAGGGGCTGCTCTCGTCCAAGGATGTGGAGCTGGCCATCAAGACCATGCTTGAGCAGATGTCGCAATGCCTGGCTACCGGCGATCGCATCGAGATCCGCGGTTTTGGCAGCTTCTCGCTGCACTATCGCGCCCCTCGCGTAGGCCGTAACCCGAAGACCGGCCAGTCGGTCAGCCTCGAAGGCAAGTTCGTGCCGCACTTCAAGCCCGGCAAAGAGTTGCGTGACCGGGTCAATGAAGACGAGCATGAAGAGGCCCATACCTGATTCCACAAGGAGCAATCTGATGCGTAACCTCAAGCGCGCCCTGGCGGCGGTGTTCGTGCTGCTATTGGCGGCTGTGGTGTTGTTCTTCGTGCTGGAGAACCAGCAAACCGTGTCACTGGTCCTGTTCGGTTGGGCTGCACCCGCCATGCCGGTTGCTGTCCTGGTGTTGGCTGCCTTGGTCATTGGCCTGGCAGTCGGGCCGTTGCTGGGGGCCTACGGCGTGCAGCGCAGCAAGCGCAAGATCAGGGCTTCTGCTCGTCAGGCGGCATTGAACGGCAACTAAGGAAATTTCCTACACCTACTAAAGAAAGGTTCACCTATGCATGCGTCGGTCGTCATGGAGTAATAGTCCACTTCATTTTCGGTCCAGGCGAGTGTGCGCAGCATGGAATATCCCAGCCTTTCCCATCACGGTGGTACCCGGGGTGTCACCGGGTCCTGTCACCAGCTGCACCTCGGTCCATCCACCAGTTTGCTGGTCGACTGCGGGCTGGAACAGGGAAGTGATGCGCCGCCCGGTGCAGAATCCGCCCCTCTCGGTTTTGATATCCAGGGTATTCAGGCTCTGGTCATCACCCATGTCCATCTCGACCATGTTGGGCGCATCCCTGCGCTGCTGGCAGCGGGTTACCGTGGTCCTATCCTGTGCAGCGAGCCCTCGGCCCGGCTGCTGCCGCTGGTACTGGAAGACGCCTACAAGCTGAGCATCAGCAGCGAGCCTGCGCAGGTGGCGCGCTATCTCGAATTCATCCGTGACCTTATCGTGCCGCTGCCCTTCGAGCAGTGGCACACGGTGGTTGAGTGCCCTGGTCTTGCCTGTCGTATTCGCCTGCAGCGTGCAGGGCATCTGCTGGGTTCCGCTTATGTCGAGTGCGATATGCAGCATGAGCAAACCAACAGCCGGTATGTGTTTTCTGGCGATCTGGGCGCTTCTGGCAACCCGCTGCTGCGCCCGGTGCAGCCCCCGGAGCGTGCTGACGTGCTGGTGTTGGAAAGCACCTACGGCGACCGCCTGCACCCGCAGGCAGACGACCGCCGTCAGCGGCTGGAAGACGCCATCGACCGAGCCCTCGCCGACAAGGGCACCCTCTTGATTCCTGCATTCAGTCTTGGTCGTACGCAGGAGCTGTTGTACGAGCTGGAAGACATTCTGCACCGCAAAGCCCTGCTGAACACTACTGGTCCGGCTCCGGACGGTGAGTCAATCGACTGGTCACAGTTGCCCATCATCCTCGATTCGCCCTTGGCTCAGCGCATCACCAGCGTGTACCGGGAGCTGCACGAATACTGGAATGCAGAAGCCAGGGCGCGTGTTGCTGCAGGGCGCGATCCACTCGGCTTCAGCCAACTGATCAGTGTGGACACCCATGCCCGCCACCAGCAGGTGGTCAATTACCTCAAGAGCACCGGGCGACCGGCGATCGTGATTGCCGGCAATGGCATGTGTTCGGGTGGGCGCATTGTCAACTACCTCAAGGCCATGCTTGGGGATCCGCGGCATGAGGTGATGTTTGTGGGGTATCAGGCTAAGGGGACGCCGGGGGCGGTGATACAGGCGAGTGAGGGGGCGGAGGGTTTTGTGCAGATCGACCTGGATGGGCATATGTACGAGGTGCGGGCAAAGGTCATGACATTGTCGGGGTACTCGGGGCATGCGGACCAAAAAGGGTTAGTGAGCTTCGCAACACGAGGCGCTAGCTTGGCAGTGAATATCCTCTTAGTGCACGGCGATCCTAATGCGAAAGCTGCGTTGAGCCAGGCCTTGATGACCGCAAGCTTAGCGTTCAAGCACAAGGTAGAGGTGAGCATTCCTCGATAACGACCTGACAATCTGAACAGGCCATGGTGGAACCAGGGCACTACTTTTATGGTCATTGCCTCTCAGGTCACATGGGGGGGCAGCATTTTTCCCAGCTTCCTTCGGTCAGCTCCAGGATCAAGCAGAGGCTAATTGCCGCTGCGCTCGATTTTAGTTACCGTAGGAGCGGCCGCTATAGAATTCAGCGCTGCTTGGTATACCAGTAGTCTGTTCAGCTTATCGGAATCAAGGAAAAATAAAAGAAATGCGCAATGACCTCGAGCGCTTCAAGCAAGAGCGTGAATTTGATATTTTCGATTTGACTGAAGGGGTATGGCGGCAGCGTTGGTTGGTGCTGGTGGTTACTGCAGTGGTGGTGGCGGTCTTCGCTATTTACGCGATTGCAGTGACGCCCGTTTATCAAGCCAAGCTGAATGTTCAGCCTCCGTTAGATAGCGATATCAATCAGCTGAATGTCGGGCGGTCGGATGGCAAAGGGCTCCTTGTGCCAATAACGGCAAAGTTTGTTAATGATGTATATTTGCGAAACTTGCAGTCCAATGTTTTGCGTCAAATGTTTTACAAACGTGTCTATTTGACGAGTTTTGTTGAAAATGTTGAGGGTGAATCGCAAGCAGGGCTTTATGCAAAATTTAATTCTCAGTTTTTGGTTGGTATACATCAGTCAGAGCAATATGCAACAGTAACGGTGTTGGCAGAAGATCCTAAACAAGCTGCTGATTGGGCTGTGCGCTATGCGGAGATGGCGGGTGAGCAATCAAAAAAAGAGTTGATAGAAAGGGTGGTGTCAGACTTTAAAGTTGAAGCTGATAATCTTCAGCAGTCTATAGATTCTGCGCGGGCGAAAGCCAGGCTTGAGCGGGATGACCGCATTGCCCAATTGACAGAAGCCTTGAAAATATCAAAGTCGATTGGTTTGGAAAAACCGCCGATTATTGAAAATAATCTTTCGTCTGAAGTTTCTGCAGGTATGAATGGGTCGTTAATGTACATGCGGGGGAGCAAGGCTCTGGAGTCGGAAATTCAGAATCTCCAGACACGCTCGTCTGATGATCCATTCGTCAATAACCTCCGCGAGCGTGAAGAGCAGGCGGCCGTTTATCGATCTTTGAAGGTTAGTCCTGATCAATTTTCGGTGTATCGTCAGGATGGTGTGGTCGAGATACCAGAGACGCCGATTAAACCAAGGAAGGCATTGCTGGTGGCTGTCGGAATGTTTGCGGGCTTGTTTCTAGGGATTTTTATTGCTCTTGTTCGCGAGGCTTGGCGTTTCCGTCAGGCGCGTTTGCGCACGTAGTCAATAGCCGGTTGGCCGGTGCTGTGAGTTATCGTATTCCTTGAAGACAAGCGCCATGGAACGACTCACCAGGCTAAAGCAATGATCAAATTTTAAAGGGTTCGATTAAAAATGAATGAGCGATATCTAGTCTCAGTGGTAGTGCCAACCCATAATCGCTCAAAGTATGCGATCCCTTGCGTAAAAAGCCTGCTGGAAATTAAAAGCGAACGGCTGCAGGTTGTTGTGCATGACACCAGCAATGATGACTGTGCTCTCGCGGCGTGGGCGGCCGCCCAGACAGATTCGCGTTTGGTGTACGTACATTGGAAAAATCGTCTTTCCATGACCGAGAATCATGAGCGTGCGATTGAGCTGGCAGAAGGCGAATACGTATGCCTGATCGGTGACGACGACACAGTCTCCGCGAGAATCATCGAAGCAGCCGAGTTCGCAAAATCTGAGGCGATCGAAATGCTGACGCCACAGGTAAAAGCGTTTTACTACTGGCCTGACTTTCGGACCAGGTTCTATGGCGCCGCGCATGCCGGGCGCATTTACTTGGACGATTTTTCCGGTGGATGCATGCAGTATGACGTGAAAGCACGTTTGGATATTGCACTGCATGAAGCTTGTCAGGGTACTGATGCGTTACCCAAGCTTTATCACGGATTGGTCAAGCGCCGTCTTCTGGATGAGCTTCGGCAGCGTAGCGGCAAGATCTTCTATGGAACTAGCCCCGACATGTCAGCCTCCATCTCGCTATCTCTGATAGGTAAAACATACTCCCTCATAGACTTTCCCTTTACCATGCCAGGCGGTGGCGGAGGCAGCAATAGCGGGCGCAGTGCTATGGGGAAGCACAAGGGAGATCTTAAAAGCGATCCACACATGAAGCCGTTCACCGATCTGCGTTGGCCGCCTGAGTTGCCGATGTTTTTCAGTGTGGAGACTGTCTGGGCCCACGCTGCATGGGCCACCCTTGAGGGCTTAGGTGATAAAGCTCGTCAAGCCCAGTTTAATCTGGCTCGGCTTTATGCTTTATGTCTTTTCCATCATCGGGATTATGCAAAGGAGGTGCTCTCGGCGCGGCGTGCTGCTAAGCAAGGCGGATGCACCCAAGTCGGTACTGCCCGGATCGTTTCGGAGCTGTTCTCTGTCGTCTGCAAGTATGCGCTTGCGAGGTTTAAGCGCGTTTTGAAGCCCAAGGCTAGTAATGGTCGAGAAGTAGTAGCTGTGGTTGAAGACGTGTATCTCGCCCGGCAGGCCTTGGATCAGCGACTGCCTTTGAGCTTGTCAGGCTCTGCACAAAGCGAGTCATCGTCAGTAAACGCTCAAGGTAGTGAGTGATTGTGCAGCCATGAAGATAGCCAACCTATCATCGCTATTGCTTGCCAGTTTTTCTGGAAAATTGATCTATGCGTTGGCAAGCTTGGTTTCCCTGCCTGTGGCAGCACATGTCTTGGGGGCCGAAGCGGTGGGGTTGGTCGGTTTCTTCACCACGCTTCTGATGGTACTGATGGTGCTAGAGGGAGGGCTTACCAGTAGTGTAATACAGCGTTTGGCGAGTATCAGAGGCTCACGATTAATCGGGCGCTCACATCGTCCCATTTTCGCACTCATCAATACCTATCTGCTGGTGTTCACCTTAATGGGTTTGGTGGCGGCGTTAGTGATTGTGATGGCTTCACCTATGCTTGTGTCAAGTTGGCTGAAGCTCACCGTGATTGCTGAGCAGCAAGCACTATATAGTTTGTATTGTATGGCTATATTTATTGGGCTGAATCTCCCGGTGATGTTGTTGCAGGGGGTGTTCGCCGGCCATGAGCTCCAGCAGTCTTTAAATAAGATTTATATTCCGTACTCCATAATGCGGACGCTAGGCGTGCTTCTGGTTGTTAGCGAGGTTTCGCGTCTTAATAGTGTGGTTGGCTATTTTGTAGTTCAGGTTGTGGTGCAATTTGTTTATGTCCTTTCCTTGCTCTTGGTGTTGAAAAGGCACGGAGCTCTCGGGCGAGCCAGGGTCCACTTTAAATATCTGAAGCACGGAATTGCTTTTAGTCGAGGGGTTTTTCTAATCTCACTGACCTCGCTGATAACAGTGCAATACGATAAGGTATTCATGAGCGGTAAGCTTGGCTTGGAAGAGTATGCTTATTACAGTCTGGCGAGCACGATCGCTGGATTTCCCTACATATTCTCGACAGCGTTTAATGCTGTTTTGTTTCCGAGGTTTTCAAGTAACTTGCGGCTTGGCCAGTTGGACGTAATAGAAAAAATATTTCGTGCTGCACTGGTTTTGTTCTCCCTTGTCATGACCATTATGTGCAGTGCGGTATTCTGGTTTGCTCAGCCCGTTCTACTTATGCTGTTTGAGCCGTTCCTGGCAAACGGAATGGCGATCGTGTTGCCGTGGCTATTGGTTGGAACGGCATTACAATCTCTCTTAATTATTCCCTTCGCGCTGCAGTTGGCGGCAAGTTGGACTTCACTGTCTTTTCGCTTGAATTTGGTGGCAGTGCCGGTCATGCTGTTGGCACTACCCACTCTGGTGGCTCACTTTGGAGCGGTCGGCGGAGGGTACACTTGGGTGCTTTACAATTTGTTTTCGCTTGCGTGTACTGCATATTTCACCTGCCGTCGCTTTCCTTGGTTAAAGAGCGCATATAGGGCCTGTCTGATAGCTGTGCTCTTCACTACGGCGCTGGCGAACGGAATTTTTTTCCTATGTTCAATTTGGTTAAGCAGCGGTTTGGCTGTCTTGGTCGTCACGTGTCTTTCTTCGGCAGCGTTGTGCGCAGTAGGCTTGGTAGTTTTTCGACGGCATCTTGCTGGACTCAGATGACGTGACCGTATACGCTTTCCTGATTAGGGAGAATGACAATGAAAATCATGGTGCTCGGTGCGTCCGGGATGTTAGGTAGCGCGGTATTCAGGCATCTGGCGTCTGATCCGCGCTACGACGTATGTGGTACCGTCCGTAGTGCGGGAGTGTTACGATTTTTCTCACCGGCTGAGCAGGTGCGCATTCAGGTGGGTATCGATGTGCTTAACCAAGATGAGGTTTTAGCACTGTTCAATCAGCACCGTCCTGACGTAATAATCAATTGCACCGGTTTAATAAAGCAACTGGCAACTGCAAACGATCCGCTTGCTGTACTGCCGATCAACTCTTTGCTACCCCATCGGCTGCAAAAGATAGCCAGTTTGATTGGCGCTCGTCTAGTTCATATTAGTACGGATTGCGTGTACGCCGGCACTCGAGGGATGTACATTGAGTCAGACCCGTCTGATGCAGAGGACCTTTATGGTAAGTCGAAGTATATTGGAGAGGTCACTGATGCGACTAATGCCATTACACTCAGGACTTCCATTATTGGACATGAGCTGAGCAGTAGCAAATCACTCATTGATTGGTTCTTGTCGCAAACAGGTCCAGTGAAGGGTTATCAACGAGCGATTTTTTCAGGCTTGCCCACCGTTGAATTAGGTCGGATCATCGGCAATCTCGTTTTGCCTAATGCTGAATTAAGCGGCCTTTATCACGTGTCAGCTGAAGCCATTGACAAGTATTCGCTGTTAAGTAAAGTCGCGAGAATTTATGGTAAGGCTATCACTATTACAGCCGATGATGAGGTAGTCATTGACCGGTCTCTCGATTCGACACGTTTCCGAGAAGCTGTCGGATATTTGCCTCCCTGTTGGGATGATTTGATATCTAGCATGCGCGACTTTAAATAGATTTATCAGGGCAAATATATGTTCAAAAATAAAGTATTGATGATTACCGGTGGCACTGGATCGTTCGGTAATACAGTGCTAAAGCGCTTTCTGGATACTGATGTTAAAGAAATAAGAATATTCAGTCGCGATGAAAAAAAACAAGAAGACATGCGTATCGCCTTGGGTAACGACAAGGTAAAGTTTTATATTGGCGATGTTCGGGACTATAGCAGCCTTATACAGGCAATGGTGGGCGTGGATTATATTTTTCACGCTGCAGCACTAAAGCAAGTTCCATCTTGTGAATTTTTTCCAATGGAGGCCGTGAAAACCAATGTCATGGGGACTGAAAACGTTCTCAATGCGGCGGTTGAGTGTAAGGTCAAGCGCGTTGTTGTTTTGAGTACTGATAAAGCGGTTTATCCCATAAATGCGATGGGTATTTCCAAGGCTCTAGCTGAGAAGTTGGTAATCGCGAAATCTCGGATGATTCCCGATACTTCACCCACCGTTATATGTGCCACTCGTTACGGCAATGTCATGGCGTCCCGCGGGTCAGTGATTCCGCTATTTGTGAATCAACTTAAGTGTGGGCA
Organism: Pseudomonas sp. 2,4-D; assembly: GCF_030418155.1. Taxonomy (NCBI): domain Bacteria; kingdom Pseudomonadati; phylum Pseudomonadota; class Gammaproteobacteria; order Pseudomonadales; family Pseudomonadaceae; genus Pseudomonas; species Pseudomonas sp. 2,4-D. The sequence continues at coordinate 47,943 of NZ_JAUHUI010000024.1, read as the reverse complement.
GGCGTTGACGGTCACAGACCCCAATATGACGCGTTTTCTGATGTCATTGGAGGATTCGGTCGATCTGGTTTTGCACGCGTTTGAGCACTCCCAGCAGGGTGATATCTTTGTTCAGAAAGCGCCCGCTTCGACAGTGGGAGATTTGGCGGAAGCGCTCAAGCAGCTCTTTGTATCAAGCAGTGAAGTCAAGGTGATTGGTACCCGGCACGGCGAAAAGCTCTACGAGTCATTGATATCTCGCGAAGAGATGGCTAAGGCTGAGGACATGGGGCGGTACTATCGGATACCTGCCGACAATCGCGATCTGAACTATGAGAAGTATGCTTCTGATGGCGAGCAGGAGGTCTCTCAGCTTGATGACTACACCTCTCATAATACAACGCTGCTGTCCATCGAAGAAATCAAGGAGACGTTGTTGAGGTTGGAGTATATTCAGCAAGAGTTGAAGGTTTGACTGCGATGTCTCTTTGGTTGCAGTGCATTATCTTTAATGGTGCTGGAAAAGGTGGTTCGCAGTGACAAAGGCTTCTGTCAGTGTAATTGTTCCTTGCTATCGGAGCAAAGCATCAATTTCGCGTGCGGTCGAATCGGTGTTTACGCAAACCCTGAGGCCGATCGAAGTAATTTTGGTTGATGACTGTAGCCCAGATGATACGCTTGAACAACTGTATGCCGAGCAGCAAAAATACCCTGCGGGCTGGATAAAAGTGATTGAACTGCCACAGAATGGTGGGCCAGGGAGTGCACGCAATGCAGGCTGGGCACAGGCGAACGGCAAGTATGTGGCGTTCTTAGACTCTGATGATTGTTGGCATGCTCGAAAAGTCGAACTTCAGTACAACTGGCTTGAGCAGCACCCCGAAGTAACTTTGTTGGGACAAAAATTTGCTTCGGGGATGCAGCGAGAGCCGGCTGTAGAGGATGTGAGTTGTACCCAGGTAACAAAGCGACAGCTACTGTTTTCTAATCAATTTACTACATCGTCGGTAATGCTGCAGCATGGCGTGAAAAGTCGATTTAAACAAGGGAAGCGCTACTGTGAGGATTATCAGCTCTGGTCTGATATCCTTTTTAAGGGGGGGGTGTGTTGCAATATGGATTTTCCGTTGGTCAAAACCTTTAAACCTGTTTATGGGGATTCTGGTTTGAGCGGGCAGTTATGGTCTATGGAGTTGGGTGAATTAGGTGTTCATGGCGCGCTGTTGCGGGAAAAGAGAATTGGGATCCTGCCATTTTTGTTGGCCGTGTCGTGGTCGATGCTGAAGTTTGCCCGACGTGTCGTAAACTCATATGTGCGAAGACGTTAATGATCTATATCTTCGGCTGGGCAATGATGCTGTTGGCGCTAGTCGCTTCTGAAATTACCAAGAACAGGAGCCGTATTCCTGTGGCTTTGGTGATTTTGTTTGTTGCGGTAGTAGCTGTATTGCGCGGTGCTGTTGGCACGGATACTAACACCTATGAGTGGTTGTTGGGTTTGGCTACCTTGGATCCTTTGGCGGGAGGGGTTGAGCCTGCCTTTACTTTCCTGGGCTGGATTTTCATGGGCGTTACAGGCTCTTCTGTTGGCGCAGTGAGATTATTTGGTCTTTTGCTATTTATTGTTCTTTTTTATTATTTGTTGCGCTCCAATGGGAATGAGCGATTTTTTTTGTTGTCCTGTTTCTTACCTTCCTTTATTTATCAGTACAGCATGAATACATTGCGATTAGGTTTGGCCAGTGTGTTTTTGCTTTTGGCATTCCAATATGCTCGACGGATTCGTTACTCAAGACGGGTGGGTTTTTCGTTGATCGCTTTGGGGTTTCATTATTCCTCGATTTTTAACGTCGCCTATCTGATGATGTTGCGCGTCCCGTGGGCGCGCTGGAGCAGTGTAATTGCCGGCCTTGGTTTTGTAGTGTGCGTGGCGTTATTACTGATCCTTAAAAGTGATTATTTTCTGATGAAGCTTAGTGCTTACAGTGCAGTTTCATCACCTGGAAAGTTTTCTGGCATGAGTAAGGTGGTGGTCATTGCAGTAATGCTCATGGCGGTTGCGGCTTCGCGCATGCCGCGCAGCGACAAAATAAAATTAGTGATTCTTACTACTGTTTTAACAATCGCATTTTTTGCGTTAGCAAGCATTAGTTATGCTGGGTTGCGATTTCTCGATTTGTTGTCGTTCTCGCTGCCGTTAGCCGTTCTGGTAGCGTATAACGATAATGAGCGCTCCTTGGACTGGGCGATAAAAATAGGGCTATCGGCAGTTGGGATCTTGTCAATGGTGGCTAGTTATAGGAACTATCTCCAGGAAATGGGGCAGGGTCCTAGCCCTTTTTTGCCTTATCATTTACTGGATGCACTCGGCGGCCTGTAAGTTGGTGTCGCAAGGTTGTGATAGGAGCGGGAACTTGAAAATCCTAGTGTTGGGCGCAAATGGCTTCATTGGGGAACGTTTGATGACGGTCCTCGCCGAGCAAGCGCACTCGATTCGAATGTTAACCCGTAAGCCCGGGAAAGCATCCAGTGAAAAACTGGAAGTGCTAGTGGGGGATCTCACGAGTGATACGCTGGACGTTGAACGTCTTGTAGATGGCTGTGATGTGATCATCAATTGTGCGGGTGAAATCAAGAATGAGCAATTAATGCCCGCTTTGCATGTCAGCGCGGTAAAGCGCCTACTCGATGCCCTTGGCCGCAGGGGCCGGGGAGCGCCTCACGTTCGCTGGGTACAATTGAGCAGTGTTGGCGCGTATGGACCAGCGGCGGGCAAAAGACGAGTGGTCACCGAGCAGACCGCACCTAATCCTCAAGGAATGTACGAGATTACCAAGACCGATGCGGACAAGCTGATCATGTCTCATGCTGCATTGCAGGGAGAGTCGGGTGACTGGGTAATACTTCGACCGTCCAATGTGTTTGCTTGTGACATGCCCAATGGTTCCATTCGTCAGTTGGCCAGGATCATTGGTAAAAAAATGTTCTTCTACGTTGGGCGCGAAGAAGCGATTGCCACTTACATTCATGCGAATGACGTTGCAGCAGCCCTTGCCTGTTGTTCGAGTGAGCCACGTGCAGCGAGGCAAATCTACAACTTGTCCAATGATTGCAGGCTGAGGGACGTGGTCGAGGCACTTGCAGATTGTCAAGGTGTTCAGCCGCCGAAATGGTGGTTGCCGGAGTGGCTAGTCAGAGTGGCTGTTTGGCTTGCTGGGAACATGATGCGTTTGCCGTTAACACAAAGTCGAGTAGATGCCCTGGTAAATAAAACTTCTTATCCTGCGGAGAAAATACGCAACGATTTGAATTTTACGCCTAAGTACAGCGTCCCCGTGCATATATGTGAAGTGATCCAAAAATAATGGAATTATGAATTGAAGGCTATTGGGTAATTTTATCTGTGACTGGCGCATTGGAATCTAACAGTATGTCAATTAAAGGTTTGCGGGTGGCACGGATTTCTACGGTCCCGTTTTTTGTGGTTACGCAGCTTAGCGCTCAATTGCGAGCGCTAAATGAGGCGGGAGCAGAGGTCGACGTGATCGCCAGTAACGACGACATGAGTGGATTGCTTCAGTCAAGGAAGGATCTGAATTTTATACCTGTCGAGATAGCCCGCGAAATCAGCCCGCTGAAGGATTTGCGCAGCCTGATAAAGCTTATCATTTTGTTCAGGAAGCAGGGTTATGACATCGTTCACTCCACGACGCCTAAAGCAGGACTGCTAGCGGCTATTGCTGGGCGGATCGCAGGTGTCAAGATACGTTTGCACACCTTCACAGGCCAGCCTTGGGTAACCATGAATGGGTTAAAAAAGCACCTGCTAAAATTTTGCGACGCGCTCATCGCCAGATTAAATACCCACAACTACGCCGACAGTGTCAGCCAGCGAGAGTTTCTCGTTCGAGAAGGTGTGATTCCACAAGAGAAAGTGTCAGTGATTGGCTTCGGTTCACTGGCGGGTGTTGATATGGATCGATTTGACTGTCAGCGTTTTTCACCGGAGGTGATTGCGCAGACCAGAAACGAACTCGAAATTCCTCAGGATGCCAAAGTTCTTCTCTTTGTTGGGAGAGTCACTCCAGAAAAGGGTATAGGTGAACTCATGGAGGCTTTCACCACGCTGAGGGCAGTGCATGCGGACCTTTTTCTCGTGCTGGTCGGGCCTTATGAGGCTGAAGGGCGAGAGGTTGTCGAGTCTCATTTTGCAGCGGGGACCGCGCACATAAAGGTGCTTGGCCTGCAGGAATTGCCTGAAAAATTTATGGCAGCGGCCGATTTGCTCTGTTTGCCGAGCTATCGGGAAGGGTTCGGTACGGTAGTGATCGAAGCAGCGGCGATGGGCCTTCCAACAGTTGGAACGGATATCTATGGCCTTAATGATGCTGTCGTCAATGGCGAAACGGGGCTATTGGTGCCTGTCCGTGACTCCGGTGCTTTATCCGATGCGATAGATGCTCTACTGTCGCACCCCCAGCGTCTGATTAGCATGTCCACAAAGGCAAAAGAGCGTGCGAGAAGGGACTTCGATTCCAGGCACTGCTCAGCGCTTCTAATCCAACAGTATGAAGGATTTTACAAGTGAGTCATTCAGCAGAGCTGTCAGCCGGTGAGCGCATTCTGGTGACGGGATCCACCGGTTTTGTGGGGGGCGCGCTGTTGAACGGGCTTATTGAGGCGGGGCGTTTTGACGTAGTCGCACAGTACCGTGAGAGGCCAGAAGCGATCAGCACTCTGGTAGACGCGGTATGTGTGCCTTCGATCAACGGCGAGACTGATTGGAAGGCCGCGCTGGAAAAAGTTGATGTTGTCGTACATTGCGCGGCGCGTGTTCACGTAATGAATGAAACTACGAACGATCCCTTGGCTGCTTTTCGTCGCGTGAATGTAGATGGAACGCTTGCACTTGCCCGCCAGGCAGCGAGTGCTGGTGTCCGTCGATTCATCTACTTGAGCTCCATCAAGGTTAATGGTGAGGAAACGAGCGAAGCTCCTTTCAACGCGCAGGACAACTGTTCACCTACTGATCCCTACGGTATATCCAAGTGGGAGGCTGAGCAGGGTTTGCTGGCCTTGGCAGCGGAGAGCGCAATGGATGTCGTGATTGTTCGACCGCCACTGATCTACGGTCCAGGGGTCAAGGCGAATTTCCTTAAGATGGTCAAATGGATGGATCGAGGTATACCGTTGCCTTTGGCGTCAGTGCACAACAGCAGAAGCTTGGTGGGCTTGAGTAACCTTATTTCCTTCCTGATTCATTGCATTGACCACCCAAACGCTGGCAACCAGATATTCCTGGTGTCAGATGGCCAGGATCTGTCGACGCCAGCTCTGTTATCGAAAGTAGCAGGCGCGCTAGGTAAATCATCCCGTTTGATACCTTTCCCGGTGTCATTTTTGTTGGGGCTGGCAGCCTTGGTTGGGAAAAAGGCAGAATTTCGCCGACTGTGTGGCTCACTGACGATAGACATTGAAAAAAATAGACGGTTGCTCGGTTGGCAGCCGCAGTCTTCGGTATCCGATGAATTGAAGCGAACTGTCAAAGCATATCGTCAGCAGGAATCCAAATGAGCCTTTGGTTGCTATTACCCATTACCGCAATTCTTTCATATTTTTTAACCGCCGCCCTTCGTCGCTATGCGCTCTCAGCGAGCATGATAGATGTGCCGAATGCACGCAGTTCCCACACCGTGCCCACTCCTCGTGGTGGTGGCGTTGCTATTGTGTTGTCGTTCCTTTTAGGGTTGGTAGTACTCGGAATCGTGGGAGTGTTGCCTGGCGCTCTAGCAGTAGGGCTTTTCGGGGCAGGTCTGATCGCAGCGCTGATAGGGTTTCTTGATGACCATGGTCATGTGCCTGCACGCTGGCGATTGCTCGGGCATTTTTCTGCCGCGGCCTGGGGCTTGTTCTGGATGGCAGGTGCTCCCCCCCTTGAGCTCTTTGGAACGGTTTTAGATCTGGGATGGGTGGGAAACGTTCTTGCGACCGTGTATTTGGTCTGGTTACTCAATTTGAACAATTTCATGGATGGAATTGATGGCTTGGCCAGTGGCCAGGCCGTGACGGCATGCATCGGTGGCGCATTGCTCTATTGGCTGGGCGGGCAGGCATCGCAACTGTGGCTTTGCGGCTTGTTGCTGGCCGCAGTGGCAGGTTTCTGGATTTGGAACTTCCCTCCAGCAAAGATCTTCATGGGCGATGCCGGCAGTGGTTTCCTCGGGATCATGATGGGGCTACTGGCCCTACAGGCTGCTTGGATTTCGCCCGCTTTTTTCTGGAGTTGGCTAATACTGTTAGGAGTGTTCGTTGTTGATGCAACCTGGACCCTGATTCGAAGGCTCCTGCGCGGGGAGAAGGTCCATGAGGCACATCGCAGTCACGGATATCAGTATGCGGCCAGGCACTACAAAAGCCACAGAGTAGTCACCCTCACTGTGCTGTTGATCAATGTACTCTGGCTGACACCACTCGCGTTGCTGGTGGGATCGGGGCTCCTCAACGGAGCTGGCGGTCTACTGATCGCCTATGCGCCGCTATGTGTACTGGCGGCAAAGTTTAACGCCGGGCGGCGGGAGGCCTGACTATCTATGAGACCAGGAGGCGATAACAAGATGCGCAGTTGGCTTCTACAGCTTACGCGGCGCCAGAAACGGTTGCTGCAATTGTCTACTGATGTGCTGCTGATATGGGTGGCGCTCTGGCTCGCGTTTGTGGTCCGTCTAGGCATTGAAGAGATGGCTAACCCCATAATCGACCATGCGTGGCTGTTCCTCACTGCTCCTTTGGTGTCCATTCCGTTGTTCATTCGCTTCGGTTTGTACCGTGCGGTGATGAGATATTTCGGTAACGACGCCTTGATCGCCATCATCAAGGCCGTGACACTCTCGGCGCTCATTCTCGGCTTCATCATCTACTGGGCTAGCAACCACCAGAATGTTGTGCCGCGGTCCATCACCTTCAATTACTGGTGGTTGAGCCTGATCATGATCGGCGGTCTTCGCCTGGCCATGCGGCAGTATTTCTTGGGTGACTGGTTTGCCGCGGCTGTGCAGCACGTTCCTTTTGCCAGTAATGGCCGTGGCGATGGCCTGCCGCGAGTGGCCATCTATGGCGCCGGTGGTGCTGGCAATCAGCTTGCTGCCGCCCTGCGCTCTGACAAGGCCCTGCGCCCGGTTGCCTTCATCGACGATGACCCCAGCATCACCGACCGGGTGATTGCCGGCTTGCAGGTTTACCGCCCCGACCAGTTACAGGACATGATCGATGCCACGGGAGCGCAGGAAATCCTGCTAGCCATACCGTCCTCTACCCGCACTCGCCGTCGCGAAATCCTCAACTTCCTTGAAGGCTACCCGCTGCACGTGCGCAGTATTCCCAGCTTCCTGGACCTGGCCAGCGGTAAAGTAAAGGTGGACGACATCCAGGAAGTAGATATTGCCGACCTATTGGGTCGCGATGCCGTCCCGGCACAGGCTGACCTGCTGGAGCGCTGCATCGTCGATCAGATCGTACTGGTAACCGGTGCCGGCGGCTCCATCGGCTCGGAACTGTGCCGGCAGATATTGGGCCAGGGGCCAAAAACCCTGCTGTTGTTCGACCATAGTGAATTCAACCTCTACAGCATCCTCTCCGAGCTGGAGCAGCGCGTTGCCCGTGAATCCCTTACGGTCAGCCTTGTACCCATCCTGGGCTCGGTGCGCAACCAGTCCCAGCTTCTGGACATCATGCGCACCTGGCACGTCGACACTGTCTATCACGCAGCTGCCTATAAGCACGTGCCGATGGTGGAGCACAACATCACCGAAGGCCTGATGAATAATGTCATCGGCACACTGCACACTGCCCAGGCCGCGTTGCAGGCCGGAGTTGCCAACTTCGTGCTGATTTCCACCGACAAGGCCGTGCGCCCGACCAATGTGATGGGCAGCACCAAACGCCTGGCCGAGATGACCCTGCAGGCGCTGAGCCGCGAAGTGGCGCCGGTGCTGTTTGGCGACAGCAGCAACGTTTCGCAGGTGAACAAGACCCGCTTCACCATGGTGCGCTTCGGTAACGTGCTGGGCTCATCGGGGTCGGTGATTCCACTGTTCCACAAGCAGATCAAGGCGGGCGGCCCGCTTACCGTCACCCACCCCAAGATCACCCGCTACTTCATGACCATTCCCGAGGCCGCGCAGCTGGTAATTCAGGCCGGCTCCATGGGCAAGGGTGGCGATGTGTTCGTGCTGGACATGGGCGAGCCGGTGAAAATTGTGGAACTGGCCGAGAAGATGATTCACCTGTCGGGCTTCAGTGTGCGCTCCGAGCGTAACCCGATGGGTGATATTGCCATTGAGTTCACCGGGTTGCGTCCGGGGGAAAAGCTGTATGAAGAGTTGCTGATTGGCGATAACGTCATTGCGACCCGTCACCCGATGATCATGAGTGCCAACGAAGACTTCCTGCCCTGGGATACGCTCAAGGAGTTCCTGCGGCAGCTGATGGCGGCAGCGGCGGTTGATGACTTTGTGCGGGTACGGCAGTTGCTGCGCGAAACCGTGAGCGGCTATTCGCCGGAAGGCGAGATTGTCGACTGGATTTACCAGCAGCGGCGCCTGGAGCCCTGACCTTGCTTTGCAGCTAAACCTGCTTCCACAGGGCCGCAGCGCGGCCCCTGTATCTCCGCCATTCCAGCCTGAATGTCACGTTGCCATCGTCTTCGCTCTCGAATCAACCGCCGACAGTCTAGAATCCTGAAAGTGGAAGCGCAGACCCTGACAACGGAAGCAGACAAACATGACCATTTTGGTAACCGGCGGTGCAGGCTTTATCGGGGCGAACTTCGTTTTGGACTGGCTGGCCGGCGATGACGAACCCGTGGTCAACCTGGACAAACTCACCTATGCAGGCAACCTGCAGACCCTGAGCAGCCTGCAGGGCGACAAGCGCCATATCTTCGTGCACGGCGACATTGCCGATAGCCGGCTGGTCGCGGAATTACTGAATGCCCATCAGCCCCGCGCCATCATCAACTTTGCCGCTGAGTCCCACGTCGACCGATCGATCCATGGCCCGCAAGCCTTCATCGAAACCAACGTCGTCGGCACGTTCCAGTTGCTGGAAGCCGCGCGTGCATACTGGGGCAGCCTTAATGAGCCGGCGCGGCAGGCATTTCGTTTCCTGCATGTGTCTACCGACGAAGTGTATGGCTCTCTGACTGCCGACGAACCGGCTTTCACTGAAACCCACCAGTACCAGCCTAACAGCCCGTACTCGGCCAGCAAGGCTGCCAGCGACCACTTGGTGCGTTCGTACTACCACACCTACGGCCTGCCGGTGCTGACCACCAATTGCTCGAACAATTACGGCCCTTATCACTTCCCGGAAAAGCTCATCCCGCTGATGATCGTCAACGCCCTGGCCGGCAAGCCGCTGCCGGTATATGGCGACGGTCAGCAGATTCGCGACTGGTTGTACGTAAAGGACCACTGCAGCGCCATCCGCCGCGTACTGGAGGCCGGCAAAGCTGGTGAGGTGTACAACGTCGGCGGCTGGAATGAAAAGCCCAACCTGGACATCGTCAACCGCGTGTGCGCGCTGCTGGACGAACTGCGCCCACGCGCCGACGGCAAGCCCTACGCCGAACAGATCACCTATGTAAGCGACCGTCCAGGTCACGACCGCCGTTATGCCATCGATGCCCGCAAGCTGGAGCAGGAGCTTGGCTGGAAGCCTGCGGAAACGTTCGAAACCGGCATCCGCAAAACCGTGGCCTGGTACCTCGACAACCAGGACTGGGTGCAGAACGTGCAGTCTGGCAGTTACCGTGACTGGGTAGAAAAAAACTACGCAGGGCGTTCTGCATGAAGGTGCTGCTGCTGGGCAAGGACGGTCAGGTAGGATGGGAACTGCAACGCAGCCTGGCCCCACTGGGGCAGTTGCTGGCGCTGAACGCTCGCAGCCAGGCATACTGTGGCGACCTGGCCAACTTGCCGGGCCTGGCCGAAACCGTCCGTGTCTACGCCCCCGATGTCATCGTCAATGCGGCGGCCTACACTGCCGTGGACAAGGCCGAGAGTGACCGTGAGCAAGCCTTCAAGGTAAACGCCGACGCCGTCGGCGTGCTGGCCCGCGCTGCCGCTGAATGTGGCGCGCTACTGGTACATTACTCCACCGACTATGTGTTCCCGGGGCAGGGCACCCAGCCTTGGCGCGAAGACGATGCCGTTGACCCATTGAATACCTATGGCGCCAGCAAGCTGGCCGGCGAGCAAGCGATCCAGGCTGCCGGTTGCCAGCACCTGATTTTCCGCACTTGCTGGGTGTATGCCGCACGCGGCAACAATTTCGCCAAAACCATGCTGCGCCTGGCTGCGGAGCGTGACAGCCTGGGCGTGATCGATGACCAGCATGGTGCCCCGACGGGTGCAGAACTGATCGCCGACATCACCGCCCACGCCATTGTCGCCACGCGCCGCAACCCATCCCTGGCTGGCCTGTACCACCTGGCCGCTGAGGGTGAAACCACCTGGTGCGGCTATGCCCGTTACGTACTGGAGCAAGCGGCGGTCCATGGCGTGCCGCTGAAAGCTCATGCCGAGCACGTCACCCCCTTGACCACAGAGGCTTATCCGACGGCGGCCATGCGGCCGGCCAACTCGCGTCTCGATACCCATAAACTGCAGAAGGCCTTTGCCCTGACCCTGCCAGACTGGCGCCTGGGTGTGGCTCGCATGCTGACGGAAATCCACGAGAAAGGACCACTATGAAGCGTAAAGGCATCATTCTGGCGGGTGGGTCGGGTACCCGCCTGCACCCGGCGACCCTGGCAATTTCCAAGCAACTGTTGCCGGTGTACGACAAGCCGATGATCTATTACCCGCTGACCACACTGATGCTGGCGGGCATTCATGACATCCTGATCATTTCCACCCCGCAAGACACCCCGCGCTTCGAGCAACTGCTGGGCAACGGCCACCGCTGGGGCATCAACATCACCTACGCCGTGCAGCCATCTCCGGACGGCCTGGCCCAGGCGTTCCTGATTGGCGAAGACTTCCTCGGCAACGCCCCTACCGCGCTGGTGCTGGGTGACAACATCTATTACGGCCACGACTTCCAGCAGTTGCTGCGCAACGCGATGGACCGGCAAGGCAGCGCCAGTGTGTTCGCCTATCACGTGCAAGACCCCGAGCGTTATGGCGTGGTCGAATTCGACGGGCAGGGTAATGCCATCAGCCTGGAAGAGAAGCCGGCCAAACCCAAGTCCAACTATGCTGTGACCGGGTTGTACTTCTACGACAACGACGTTATCGAGATTGCCAAAAGCATTCGGCCATCCGCGCGTGGTGAGCTGGAGATTACCGACGTGAACCGCGCGTACCTGGAGCAGCACCGTTTGTCGGTAGAGATCATGGGGCGGGGGTATGCCTGGCTGGATACCGGGACGCATGACTCGTTGCTTGAGGCAAGCGGGTATATCGCGACGATCGAGCGGCGGCAAGGGCTGAAGGTGGCCTGCCCCGAAGAGGTGGCATTCCGGCAGGGGTGGATCGATGCCCAACAGTTGGAAATGCTGGCAGCACCGCTGGCCAAGACCGGTTATGGCCAGTATCTGCTGCGTTTGATTCAAGGCACGGTTTATTGAGGCAACAACCTCGGTGGGGCGGCGCCGCCATTCCACGGGCGGTTCAACCCGCGAAGGGACCGAGTCCTGCTGGCCAATTTCCACCCGCCGTTCACCGTTGCCGGCGCTACCGTATTCGCGGGTAAACCCGCTCCTACACAGATTGGTGGTGGACACACATTGGTGATTGGGCGCAGACCGTCGTAGGAGCGGGTTTACCCGCGAAAGGGCCGCCCCTGCTGGCCAATTCCCATCAGCCATTCACCGTCGCAGCCGCCACCGTATTCGCGGGTAAACCCGTTCCCACGCCGTGAACCATCCCTCACCCCAGGGTTTTCCCACCCCCACAACCCGCGTATCATCTGCGCACACAAATCTGAACATTCCCACGGCAGTTCCAGACCATGAGTCTTGCGCACCCTGCGTGCATGGCAGTTTCAGGTACCCAGACAATCATCAGTGACATATAACGAATGGCCAGTTTCGTGGCCAGGCCAGGCATGCCGGCTGTCCGACGGATGGGACGGTGCCCGATGAGATTTGAAGGAATAGGTTTTGATCAAGCGTAGAAAGGTTGCAATCGTTGGTTGTGCGTACCGTTTTCCTGGCTCTTCCAATGCAGGCTTCTGGCAAAACCTGATGGAGGGCCGCGACCTGGTGACCCAGGTTGACCCGTCGCGTTGGAACAAACGCGAGTTCCTGCACCCGGACAAGGCCAGCCCTGCATCCAGCTACACCTTCGCCTCAGGCACCCTGGGTGATATCAGCGCTTTCGACGCTGGCTTCTTCAGCATCTCGCCGCGTGAAGCCGCGATGATGGACCCGCAGCAGCGCATGCTGCTGGAAATGTGCTGGGAAACCTTTGAAAACGCCGGGGTCAAGCCGTCCAGCCTGCGTGGCAGCAACTGCGGCGTGTACCTGGGCATCGCCGGTGTCGAGCAGTCCTACCGCCTGCTCGAGGACCTGTCAGCCATCGATGGCGCCACGGCGACCGGCAACACCATGAGCATCGCGGCCAACCGCCTGTCGTTCTTCTACGACCTGCGTGGCCCGAGCATGGCCATCGACACCGCCTGCTCGTCGTCGCTGGTGGCCTTCCACCAGGCGTGCCAGGCCATCCTCAGCGGTGATGTCGACCAAGCCGTGACGGGCGGTATCAGCCTGCACATGCACCCGTTCGGCTTCATGATCTTCGCCAAGGCGACCATGCTGTCGCGCACCGGGCGCTGCCAGTCGTTCGACGAAAACGGCGACGGTTACGCCCGCTCCGAAGGCGGCGGGTTGTTCCTGCTCAAGGACTACGACCAGGCAGTGGCCGATGGAAATACCATTTTGGCGGTGGTAGCGGCCAGTGCGGTGAACACCGACGGGCGCAAGTCCAGCCTGACCCTGCCCAATGCCGAGGCCCAGGCGGCGTTGCTCAAGCGCGCCTACTCCCAGGCCGGTATCTCCCCCGAGCAGTTGGACTACCTGGAGGCCCACGGCACCGGTACCGCGGTGGGAGACCCGATCGAAACCCGCGCCATCGGCGAGGCACTGGGCCAGGCGCGCGGCGCCGGCAACCCGCTGCCAATCGGCTCGGTGAAAAGCAACCTCGGGCACCTTGAAGCCGCCTCTGGCGTGGCTGGCCTGATGAAGGCACTGAACTGCCTGGCCGAGCGCACCGTGCCCGCTACCATTGGCGTGCAGGCGCTCAACCCGAACATCGCGTTCGCCGACCTCAACCTGCAGGTGGTCACCGAGCCCCTGCCGCTGAAGGCCGATGGCCAGTTGACGGTGGGGGTGAACTCGTTCGGCTTTGGCGGCGCCAACGCCCATGTCATCCTGCAAAGCCCCGAGCCACAGGCGCCGGCAGCGCAAGCGGCCAGCGCCCGGCGCGTGCCGTTACTGCTCAGTGCCAAGAGCGAACAAGGCCTGCGCGCAACCGCTGAACGCTTTGCCGCCTACCTGGCCGGGCAGCCACAGGCCGACTATTACGATGTGGCCTACCAGGCGATGTTCCGCCGCGATGCGCACAGCCACCGCCTGCTGCTGGTTTGCGACAACGCGGCCGAAGCCGCCCAGGCGCTGGACGACTATGCCCAGGACCCGACCCTCAGCGAACTGAGTGCAGTGCTGGAGGCCGGCCAGGCTCTGGACGGCGCCTCGGCACCGGTATTTGTCTACTCCGGCAACGGCTCGCAATGGCAGGGCATGGGCCGGGCGATGCTCGACCAGCCGCTGTTCGCCGCCGCCGTGGATGAAGTGGACGCGTTGTTCCAGCCCTTGGCGGGCTACTCGCTGCGCGCCGAGCTGCTGGGTGACAACGGCGAAGGCCGTTATGCACGTACCGAAATCGCCCAGCCTGCGCTGTTTGCCCTGCAAGTGGCGGTTACCAAAGTGCTGGCTGCCGAAGGCATCCACCCGGTGGCGGTGATCGGCCACAGTGTGGGTGAAGTGGCGGCGGCCTGGGCCAGCGGCGCGTTGAGCCTTGAGGACGCCACCCAGGTCATCTACCACCGCAGTCGCCTGCAGGGCCTGACCCGTGGTACCGGGAAGATGACGGCGGTCGGCCTCTCGGGTGAGGCCACGGCGCAACTGATTGCCGAACTGAAACTGGATGGCCGCCTGGTGGTGGCGGGCGAGAACAGTGCCCGCGGCGCCACTGTCGCCGGTGAGGTTGACGCCCTGGCACTGCTGGAAGCGGCCCTGGAAGAGCGCCAGGTATTCGCCCGCCGCCTGGACCTGGACTACGCCTTCCACTCGCCGGCCATGGACCCGATCAAGCAAGCGGTTATCGACGACCTCGCGCATATCCGCCCGCAGGCTACGAAGATCCCGTTCTACTCCACTGTCGTCGGTGGCCAGTTGAACGGCGAACGGCTGGACAGCCAGTACTGGTGGCAGAACATTCGCTTCCCGGTGCTGTTCCAGGGCGCGCTGGCTGCCTTGGTGCGCAATGGCCTGAACCTGTTCGTCGAAGTGGGCCCACATGCGATCCTGCGCAGCTACGTCAACGATGTGCTGGCCGAGTGCGAACAACCGGGGCAAGTGATTGGCACCCTCAAGCGCAACGACCACAGCCCGCTGCTGCTGGAACGTACCGTAGCCCGCCTGCAGATTGCCGCCGTCGAGCCACAGTGGCAGGCACGCTTCCCGGTGACCGGGCGCCCGCTGCGCCTGCCTAACTATGCCTGGCAGCACGACCACTTCAGCTTGCCGGTCACTGCCGAGGCCTATGGCCCGCTGAGCCACGAGCGCGTGCACCCGTTGCTGGGTTACCCGGTAACAGACCAGGCGCTGACCTGGGAAAACCGCCTGGATACCCAGCAGTACCCGACCCTGGCCGACCACAAGGTGGGTGAGTCGGTACTGTTCCCGGGTGCAGGCTTTACCGAGCTGGCCCTGGCGGTGGCGCAACTGCACCAGCCGGGCGAGTTCGTCGATATCGAAGAGCTGGAAATCCACAACCCTCTGCTGCTGAGCAGCGAGGTCATCAAGAAAGTGCGCGTGCAGGTCGAAGAGGCCGACGGCACGTTGCGCATCAGCTCGCGCACGGTGATGCAACGCGAAGACTGGGTACAGCACGTGGTTGCACGCTTGCCGGGTGAAGCGCGCGGTGTGCTGCTGGACACCCGGGCACCGGCGTTGCCAGCCCGCCCGGCAGACTTCACCGGCGAGCAGCACCTGGCAATGACCTGCGCGGTTGGCCTGAACTACGGTCCCGCTTACCAGACGGTGGCCGCAGCTTGGGTGGAAGGGGAGCGCGTGTTGGCTCAGTTGGTCGTGCCTGCTGCCATCGAGCACGAGCTGGCAAGCCTGCACCTGCACCCGGCGTTGCTGGATGGTGCCTTCCAGCTGATTACCGAGCTGCTGGCCAGCCGCCAGGGGCATGACGATGGACTGGCGTTCATCCCCGTCAAGCTTGGGCGCATTGCCTTTACCAATGCTGGCGGTGTTCCGGTGTTGGCCGAGGTGCGTCAGCGCAAACGCACCGCGCATTCGCTGCTGGTCGACTTCACCCTTTTCGATGCCAGCGGCGCTGCCGTGCTGGCGATCAAGGATGCGCGCATGCGTGCCGTGCGCCTGCAGTACGACCGCAGTGGCGATATCAAGCGTATGGGCCATGTAGGGCAGGCCGCGCCAGGCGCGGTTGTGCCTGTGCAGCGTAACGCCGTGGCCTGCTCGCCGTTGGTCGAGGCCTTGCAGTGCCTGGCCGACGAACCGGCACAGGTGCGTTACCTGAATGAAGTGGAGCCACTGCTGGATGTGCTGTGCAACAGCTTTGTCCTCGATGCGGTGGAACAGGCCGGCGGCCGCATCAGTGCCGAGCAGGTCGCGCTATGGTCGCAGGGCCAGGGCGACTTCCTGGCGATGCTGTTGCGCCATGCCGAGCACGACGGCAGCCTGCAGCGTAGCGCGGACGGCAGCTGGCAACTGGTCGACCAGGGCGAGCGCCCGACCTCGCAGGCTATCTGGCAAGAGCTGTTCAAGAGCTACCCCGAGTACTTCCAGATTATCCATTCCGTTGGCCGCATCGGCCGACATCTGTCGGCGTTGCTGGATGGCAGCCAGGCCTTCGACACCCTGCAACCGCGCGAAACCAGCGGTGCCAGCCTGGCGCGCCTGGTGCTGGGTGCGGCAGGGCAGCAGCACCTGCTCAGCGGCATTGGCCAGACCTTGGCCGCACGCCTGGCGCAACTGCCGCCCGGCCAGCGCCTGCGTGTGCTGGAGTTCGGCTTCGGCGGCGCTTCGTTTGCCGAGCTGTTGTACGCCGGTCTGGATTTCGATCGCCTCGATTATGCCTACTGCGTCGCCGAGCCTGAGCTTGAGCAGCGTCTGCGTGACGATTGCCCGGCGCTGGAGGTGCTTGGCCTGGAGCAACTGGCCGACGCCGGTACGTTCGACTGGGTGCTGGTGCCTACCGACTTTGGCCCCCTTGGTACGGTGGGTGACGCCCTGCGCTTGGCCAGTGGCCGGCTCAACCCGCACGGCCAGTTGGCGCTGCTTGGGCAGTACCCGGCGCGCTGGGCCGATTTCGTCTTCGGTGCCCAGCCAGATTGGTGGCTGGCCGGCCCGCAGCAGGCGTTGTCGCGCCAGCAAGGCCCGGCGTTCTGGAGCCATGAGCTGCAGCGGCATGGCCTGACCGCGTTGCGCACGCTGGAGGCGTTGCCGGGTAACGCCTGTGGTAGCTACCTGTTGCTGGCGGACAAGCCCGCCGGTGCCGACACTGTCGCACCCGTGGCAGTGCAGCGCTGGGCCGTACTCGCCGAAGCAGGGCAGGGCGCTGCCCTGCGCCTGGCAGAGCAACTGCGCGCCCAGGGCCAGCAGGTTGACCTGTTGCAGCCGGGTGACGCCCAGGCGCTGGCGGCTCAGCTTGGCGCCTTTGCCCAGCCCCCTGAGCATGTGCTGCACCTGGCCGGTTTCGACAGCGGCACAGGCCTCGATGGCCAGGCCGAGCGCTGCATGCAAGCGGCCGCGCTGGTGCAGGCCTGTGAGTCGCTGACGATCGCCCCGCAGTGCTGGTTGTTCAGCCGTGGCGCTGCCGAGCACCTGCACAGCGCCGACACCGCCGCTGACGTTGCGGCCATCGGCGACGCGGCGTTGTGGGGCTTTGGCCGTACCCTGGCCAACGAATCCCCGAACTGTCGTATTCGCCTGCTCGATCTGGCGCACGCGGCAGCGGTCGAGCTGGCGGTACCTGCGTTGCTGCACGCCGATAGCGAAACCGAGCTGGCCCTGGACGGCGAAGGCCGTCGCTACGTGCCGCGCCTGCGCGTGCTGGGCGACCAGCCGCGCCGCGCAGTGGGCGATGCGCAGTGGGTGTGCCTGGGCTTCGACCTGCCGGGCCAGCTGCGCAACCTGCGCTGGGAAGTGCGTGAGCCGCGTCAACCGGCGGCGGATGAGCTGGACATTCAGGTGCGCGCGACGGGCCTTAACTTCCGTGACGTGATGTTCGCCCTCGGCCTGCTGTCGGATGAAGCCATCGAAAACGGCTTCTCCGGCCCTACCCTGGGCTTCGAATTTGCCGGTGTGGTGCAGGGCAAAGGCGCCGAGGCAGTGGGCGACTTCGCCCCGGGTGACCGTGTGGTGGGCTTTGGCCCCTGCAGCTTCGCCAACCGCCTGGTCACCAACGCCAACGCCGTTGCACGCATCCCCGAAGGGATGTCGTTCGAAGCGGCGGCCACCATTCCGAGTACCTTCTTCACCGTGTACTACGCGCTGCATCACCTGGCGCGCCTGGAGCCGGGCGAGAAGGTGCTGATCCACGGCGCTGCCGGTGGCGTGGGCATCGCTGCCATCCAGATCGCCAAATGGCTGGGCGCAGAAATTCACGCCACCGCAGGCAGCGACGAGAAGCGCGACTTCCTGCGCCTGCTGGGCGTCAGCCACATCTACGACTCCCGTTCGCTGGCTTATGCCGACCAGGTGCTGGCGGCCACCGGTGGGCGTGGCGTGGACGTGGTGCTCAATTCGCTGGCCGGTGAGGCCATCAACCGCAACCTGCAGGTGCTGAAGCCGTTTGGTCGCTTCCTGGAGCTGGGCAAGCGCGACTTCTACCAGAACACCCGTATCGGCTTGCGCCCGTTCCGCAACAACATCAGCTATTTCGGTATCGACGCTGACCAGCTGATGAGCGAGCGCCCCGCGCTCACCCGCCGCCTGTTCGCCGAAATGATGGAGCTGTTTGAACAGGGCATCCTGCATCCGTTGCCGTTCCGCGAGTTCGACGCCAACCAGGTGGTCGAGGCTTACCGTTACATGCAGCAGGCACGGCAGATTGGCAAAGTCGTGGTGACCTACGCTAACCCTATCCAGCAAACCGTCGACACCCGCGTGCAGCCGGTGCGGGCACTGCAGCTTGCCGCCGATGCCAGCTACCTGGTCACCGGCGGCCTGGGTGGCTTTGGCTTGCGTACTGCGCAGTGGCTGATCGACAAAGGTGCCCGTCACCTGGTGTTGCTGGGCCGTCGTGGCCCGGCCAGTGAAGAGGCCCAACCGCAACTGGCGTTGTGGCACGCCCAAGGTATCGATGTGCAGGCCGTGGCGTGCGACATCACCGACCGTGAGCAACTGCGCGGGGTGGTCGATCGCATCGGCGCCAGCCCATGGCCACTGCGTGGCCTGGTGCATGCCGCGACGGTGATTGACGACAGCCTGATCCGCAACCTAGACGGCGACCAGTTGCGTCGCGTGCTGGAACCCAAGGCCAAGGGCGCGCAGTACCTGCACGAGCTGACCCAGGGCCTGGCGCTGGACTTCTTCGTGATGTTCTCCTCGGCCACTACCTTGTTCGGCAACCCCGGCCAGGCCAACTACGTGGCGGCCAACCACTGGCTCGAAGCCCTTGCGCGGCACCGACGTGCTCAGGGCCAGGCAGCCACTGCCGTGCTGTGGGGCGCCATCGACGATGTCGGCTTCCTGGCGCGCAACAGCCAGATCAAGGACGCCCTGCAGAGCCGCATGGGGGGCTCGGCGCTGCGGGCCGAGGCCGCCTTGGCACAGCTCGAGGCCATGCTGTTGCAGGGTGATAACGGCCATGGCGTGCTGGAACTGGACTTCAAGGCCCTGGCGCGCTTCCTGCCGAGCGCCAGTACACCGCGCTTCAGCGAACTGGCCCGTGCCTATGGCGGCGACCATGAGGATGAAGGTGGCGGTGAAGACATCCAGCGCATGCTGGAGGAGCTTGACGATGGCGAACTGCTCGAACGCTTCGTAGACATGCTCAAGCACGAGGTGTGCGAGATTTTGCGCCTGCCGCCAGCACGCCTGGATGCCCAGCGCCCGCTGCAGGAAATGGGGCTCGATTCGTTGATGAGCGTCGAGTTGGTGGTGGCGCTGGAGGAGCGTTTCGGTATTCGCCTGCCGGTGATGGAACTGAGCGACAGCTCCAGCATCGACAAGCTTGCCGTACGCTTGCTGGAGCTGCTGCGCGGTGAAGCGAGCAGCGGCGAAGAGCAACTGGCGCAGAATGTGCTTGCCCGCCATGGCAGCGAGCACAGTGCCGAAGAGTTGGCGCAGTTGAACGCAGCCTTGGCCGACAGCAACGCGGCACCCAACCGATTGATTGATTAAGAGTGCCAGATGACAGCCAGAACCCCGACCGGCCTTGCTGGTGATGCCAAGCAACGCCTGATCCAGCAAGCCCTCGCCCGGCGCCGTCATGTGGCTGCCGAGGGCGAGCAGGGCGCCACCCTGGAGCAGGTACAGCAGGCTGCCCTGAAGGTGCCCGAAGCGCACTATCGCTTTGATCTGCACCCGGGGTACCAGCAACTGCGGGTAATCCAGCAAAGCGCCATGCAGCTGGGCGTGAGCAACCCGTTCTTCCGTATGCACCAGGGCACCGCCGGTGCCCAGACGCAGATTGGCGAGCGCGAGTTTCTCAACTTTGCCAGTTACAACTACCTGGGCTACTCCGGCCACCCGAGCGTGGCCGAAGCGGCCAAGGCGGCGATCGACCGCTACGGCACCTCGGTGTCGGCCAGCCGCCCGGTTTCTGGCGACCGCCCGCTGCACCGCGAGCTCGAGCGCGAACTGGCCCGCCTGTACGAGGTAGACGATGCGGTGGTGATGGTCAGCGGCCATGCCACCAACGTCACCACCATCGGCTACCTGTTCGGGCCACGCGACCTGGTGGTGCATGACGAGCTGATTCACAACAGCGTGTTGCAGGGTATCCAGCTGTCCGGTGCCCGCCGTCTGAGTTTTGCCCACAACGACTGGCAGGCGCTGGACCGCCTGCTGGGCGAACAACGCCAGCACTTCGAGCGGGTGCTGGTGGTGGTGGAAGGCATCTACAGCATGGACGGCGACTACCCCGAGCTACCCCGGTTCGTCGAGCTCAAGCATAAGCACAAGGTTTTCCTCATGGTGGATGAAGCCCATTCGCTGGGGGTGATGGGTGCGACGGGCAAAGGTATTCGCGAGCACTATGGGTTGGCTGGCGATGACGTCGACATCTGGATGGGGACGTTGAGCAAGACCCTGGCCAGTTGCGGCGGGTACATTGCGGGCCGCACGGCACTGATCGAGCACCTGAAGTTTCTGGCGCCGGGCTTCTTGTACAGTGTTGGCATGCCGCCGGCGGTCACGGCCTCTGCGTTGGCAGCGTTGAAGCTGCTGGCTGCAGACAGCGAGCGGGTAGCGCAAGTGCAGGCGCGAGGTGAACTGTTCCTGCGCCTGGCGCGTGAAGCAGGGTTGGACACGGCGACCAGTACCGGGTTGGCGGTGATCCCGGTGATTACCGGCAGTTCGTTCAAGGCCGGCCGCTTGTCCAGCGCCCTGTTCGAGCGTGGTATCAATGCCCAGCCGATCCTGTACCCGGCGGTGCCGGAGCATTCGGCGCGGGTGCGGTTTTTTGTGTCTTGCGAGCATACGGAAGAGCAGATCAGGCATACCGTGGCGGTGGTGGCGGAGGAGATGGCGCGGCTGGGGTGAGGGCCACGGCTACAGCCAGATGGCATCCCAGTGTGGGTAGTTGCCGACATTGGGTGCCAGGCCGGCCCTGACCGGGTTGGCAATGATGTGGCGAGCGGCGTTGAGCAGGTCATCATCCTTGCGCATGGCGCGATCGCAGTAGCCCGCCTGCCAGATGGGGTTGGTTGTTACGCCGGCCTTGTGCAAGGCATGGCTGGACCTTGATTTGAAGCGGCGCATCAACGTGGCCAGTGTCACCTGTTTCAGTTCTATCAGCCAATGCACATGGTCGGGCATGACCACCCAGGCCAGCGTGGCGCAGCTGTTTTCCCGGTCTGCCTGGCGCAAGTGATTGACCACCAGCCTGGCCAGGTTGAAGTTGTGAAACAGCGGGCGACGCTGGTGGGTGACTGTGGTCAGCATGTACAGCCTGCCGGGGTGTGAAACCCGGTGGCGGCGCAGATGGTGGGCATGGGCGTAGTGCATGTGGTCATCCTTGAGGCTTCGATAGTTCGAGCCAGCGTAGACGCCGTCATGATGCCAGCAGCGATTCAACCATTGCAGAATGTGCCCACTGACCAGGGGGGGACGGTGATTGGCCAGGGATATTGGCCAGCAGGCCCGGCCCTTTCGCGGGTAAACCCGCTCCTACGACGGTCTGCGTTCAACCACCGGGCCGGTCCGGGTCGGGCGTGGGTCAGATATGCGGTGCCTCATACGCATTCAACTGCTCCACAAACCGCCAATGGCTCTTCTTGCCAAACCCCATCAATCGCTTCAACCGGATATCCCAACGCATGTGGTGGTTGGCAATCCATGGCAATGCAAACAGGTGCGCCCCGCGCCATGGGATGAACGGGTTACGCCGCAGGCTGGCATAAATCTCGACGCGGTGGCTGGCCTGATGGCTCGCACAGCGGGCATGGAAACCAGACGTGTCGGCCACCACCAGGGTGTTGGCTGGCACCGCAAAGCGACGGGGCGGCGGCAGACCGAGGGCCGCCAGCTCGGGCTCGTCGATACGGAATGAACCCTCACGGTGCATCTGCTCGCCGGAGCGCGCCGCCCCCAGGCTTTGACGATACTCCCAGGCCAAACGCTCCGGCGTCAGGCGGTGCGAGCCCGGCACATAACTGAACGGCCCTTGGTCATCCGCCACATCGTCCAGGAACAACCACGCCTTCGCCGTGGGGTGGAAGGTGTCGGCATGCAGGCGGGTCTGCGGGTCCTGATCGGCATTGGCGGCGTCGATCACGATCGACTGCAACTGGTAGGTAATGCCACCGGTATTGGACGACGCATAGGCAATCAGGTCGCGCACCCCACGGTCCGCCACAAACGCCGCGCTGGCCGGGTTTTGCGCCAGCACGTCCTGGTCAAGGCTGACCCGGCGGGTAACCGCGCGGCCCTGACGCATTTCCCAGCCAGTGCTGCGCAATGCACCCAGCTCGGCGCGCAAGGCCGCAAACTGCTCGGCAGGCAGGGCGTTTTCACGAATGAAAAAACCGTTCTGCTCAAAATGCGCGCGCTCACCGGCATCCAGCCGCGAGGCCAGCGCATTGCGACGGTAACCTGCCATGGCCATCGCCAGCTGACGACGCTGCACATGCAGGCCCAGGGCATTGAGCCGGGCGCTGCCCAGCACCGGGTTGTTCTCGAACGACTTGGCATGGGTTGCCAACTGCAGGCAATGCCAGGGGAGTGCCGCGTAACGGCCG
This sequence comes from Pseudomonas sp. 2,4-D, assembly GCF_030418155.1. NCBI lineage: Bacteria > Pseudomonadati > Pseudomonadota > Gammaproteobacteria > Pseudomonadales > Pseudomonadaceae > Pseudomonas > Pseudomonas sp. 2,4-D. The sequence goes on along the minus strand of NZ_JAUHUI010000024.1, from coordinate 25,242 downwards.
ATGTCCTTGATCGAAACAGGCATGATCTAGTCCTTTGATGGGGCCAATGGCCGGCCACAGCCGAGCATGGTCCGGGTATAGTTGAGCAACGGCGCCACTCGCCGATAGGCCACCGGCGCCGGGTGTGGCGCGCTGAGGCAGGCGAGGGCGTGCCAGGCATCGCAGGGCAGGTCTTGCTGGACGTCGGCATAGCGCGCATAGCGCAACAAGGCGCCGGCTACCAACTGGTCCAGGGTTAAACGCCGGGTGCGGCGGGGCAAGGGCTGATGGTCCTCGGTCAGGCCCCAGCCGGCATAGAACGGCGTGCCATAGGTGACCACCGGCAGCCCGCGCAGCAAGGCCTCGAAACCGGCGGTGGAACTGAGCGTATGCAGTGCATCGACCTGGCCATACAGGCTGGCGATGTCCACCCCCGCCAGTACCTGATCGGCCAGCCCCACCAGCTGTGCCGGGGCGATGTGCCCGCGGCGCTTGCCGGCCTCCACGTCGGGGTGCGGTTTGTACAGAATCCAGGCATCCGGCAACCGCGCGCGCACCTGTTGCAGCAGCCGCAGGTTGCACCCGGTACCGCCACCGCTGCACAGTGCCGAGGCATCATCCTCGACCTGGCCCACCACCAGTATCCGCAGCTGGCCCGGTTGCCCCAGCAAGGCCGGGCGCACATTGCTGCGCAGGTTGAACTTGCTGGTGCCGCTGGCAACGATCTGCGCCCGCAAGCGCGCCGCTTCGGCCAGGCATGGGGCGTCGAATTCGCCATGCTGCAACAGCTGCTCCAGGTCGCTGTCAGACTGCGCATCGTAATGAATGCCACCCCGGTCCAGCACCAGTGACAGCGCCGGGCTGTTGGTAGCCCCCAGCCCCGTGGAGCGCAAGAAACCATCCTCGACCCGCCACACTGGCACCCCCGCCTGGCGCGCACGTTCGGCCAGGCCGGCCGGCTCGCGTGCAGCCCATACCAGCAGCCGGCCCTGTTCGGCCGCTACCAGGCTTACCAGTTGCGGGCTGTCCACGCTGAAGCGCAGCTGCCCCCAACGGCTTGCGAAAAAGCGCCGGATGTTGTGCTGCTTGTGCCGCTTCACGCCCAGCACCGTGGTGGGGCCGGCAAACGCAGCATCGCGGGCTTTCTTGCTGGCTAGCTGGCGGGCAACGGTCAAGGCATCGGTCAATTGGCCGCTCAATGGGTCGACATAGCGGCAGTAACGCACATAGGCCGCCGCCACCAGTTGCACAAGGTCTGGCCGTGCCTGCCGGCGAGCAATGGCCATGCGGTCATCGGTCAGCCCCCAGCCCGCATAGAACGGCAGCCCGAAGCAGGTGACCGGCACGCCCTGGATCAACGCCTCCAGCCCGGCCTGGCTGGTCCCCACGTACACCCGCCGGGCACGCCGGGCCAGTGACGCCCAGGCTACCGGCCGCGCTTCCAGCGTAACCCCACGGGCCCGCGCGGCATCCAGCAGGCAACTGGGCTTCTGCCCGCCCAGGCAGTCCGGGTGAATGCGCACGCGCACGTCGGCATCCGGGTTCTCTGCCAGGGCCTCATCCAGCATTCGCACGTAATCGGCTTCGCATAGCCCGCCGCCCGGGATCGAATAATCCCCGGCAGTCTGGTCCACCACCAGCACCAGCGGTCGATCACGGCCCAGCGGGTCGTCGTCGGGCAGGTCCTGGGCGTTGTTGTACTTGCCGATGCCGCTGCTGCGCATCAAGGCAATCAGTTCGCGGGCGCAATTCAGTTCATAAGCGCTGAGCGCCTCGGGCTGCTGCAGGATGTTTTCCAGTAGCGAAGGGCGGTCTGCCAGGTAGTGGATGCCCACCGGGTCGACCACCATGGACATCGGCGTATCGCCCTCGATGCCCAACGAGGACGAGCGCAAAAAACCGTCCTCCAGCGCAATGTAGGGCAGCCCCCAGCGCTGGCACAGCACCCGGGCATGGGCCGACGACTGCTTGTAGCCGATACCGGCAATGGCCTTGAGACCCTTGGGCGCCTTGCGGCCACGGCGCCACAGCCAGAAGGGCGGGCCTTCCGGGCCGAGGAACTGCGGCAGGTGCAGGACCTTCCAGGCCACCCATTGCGACATGATGCCGACCCAGCCGGTGCCGTCTACCAGGGCATCGGGTGGCGAGTAACCTTCGGGCGAGTGGGGTGCAAAGGGAGGCGTATTGTGCATTACACGGCCCGCCACATGTTGCGCACCGGCGGGAACGGCACCCAGCGCTTGCGGCGCAGGGCAAAGCCATTATGCAGGTACAGGTGCTGCGCCCGATGATTGCTCAGCGGCACCTCCAGCTCTACTCGGGTAAAGCCCTGGCCGGCGGCGTGCGCGCAGCACGCCTGCACCAGCGCCGAGCCCACGCCTTGCTGGCGTGCGGCCTTGCTGACCCGCAGCCCATACAGCAAGAACGGGTAGCGCCATTCGCGCAGCTCACTCAGACAGAACCCGATAAACCGCACCCAGCCACTCAATACGCCGAATTCACCAACGAACGGCCGCCAGTGCAAGGCAAACGGCCCGCGCCGGCCATGCTTGAGCGCGGCAAAGCCCAGTGCCTGCTCGCCGTCGAAGGCCAGCAGCACACGGTCCCAGTGGATAGCCGCCCCCAGCAGGCGATAGCGGCAGGCCGTATTGCCAATCAAAAACGCCAGCGACCCCCGCCCCTCGGTCAGCAAACGGGCCAAGGCAGGGTCGGCGGCACGCTCCGGCGACAGGTCCGATCCCAAAACGATACGCACCACGTTGTCAGGCTACCCCGGCACTGGCCATGGGCGTGTCCTGGCAGGTTGCCGGCGCCAGGGCATGGGCCAGCAATGTGCTGGAAAGCTGCTGCACCGGCATTGGTCTGGCCCCGCAGCCAGGCTGGCGGCGGTTGGACCACACCAGGTAGTCGGTATCACCCGCGGGCGCACCAACAGCCTGGTACACCTCGGGCAGGATCGGCACATGGTCACCGAAGAAGCACAACAGCGCCTCGTTCGGCTGGGCCAGCAAGGTTTCGCGCAGCATGCCCAGCATGCGGTCGGCGTTGCCGATGTGCCGCACATACGGCGCCAGGTCTTTCATGCCCGGTTGCAGCGGGCGGTCGAACCAGGCGGGCAGCTCGTGCGCGGCTACGCTTTCCAGGTGCAACGGGCCATGGTTTTCCATGGTGACCGCATGGATGAACAGCGGCTGGGTGCGGCCTGGCGCCTGCAGCAGCGCGCGGATTTTTTCTGCCACGGCGCAATCACCAATGAACGGCCCGGCCTTTTGTGAAGCGTTGAACGCCTGCACATCGATGAATTCATCAAAGCCCAATGCCGGCAACACCTTGTTGCGGCCATAGAAACCACCATCGTACGGGTGGATGCAAATGGTCCGGTACCCCTGCGCCTTGAGCCTGGAGGCGATACTGGGCAGGCCTTGGCGGGCCAGCACCCGGTACGGGTTGAAGCGGTGCACGCCCAGCCGGTCGGCAGGGATGCCGGTAAGGTAGGCGAACTCGGTCCGCACCGTATTGGCGCCCCAGGCTGCCACCTGCAGTTTGCCCCGGGCCAGCGCCTGGCTGGCCAGCAGGTCGTACTGGTCGAGCACTTGCGGGCGCACGCCAGGCCACAGCCCACGCACATCGAAAAACGACTCGCTCTGCACCGAGACCAAGTCCGGCAGCGCCCCGGCCTGGGCCACTGGCGGCTGCGAAGAGGCCGGCGCAGCCCCACCCGCAAACGGCGAGCCCAGCCCGTCCCGGTCCACCGGCGCCCGCGCCGCCCAGAAGTACCGCCACAAACTGGCCGCCAAGCCCCAGCCGCGCACATCCCGCTCGGCATCAAAGCTCGGCTTCACAGCCCGATGCCCCAGGCGCAGCAAGCCCAGGCCCAGCGCCAACGGCAGCAACGCCTCAAGCCGCGCGCCCGCCACCTCGAAGCTCAAGCCCGCCCACAGGTAAACCAGAAAGCCCACCGCCAGCAGCGCGGCCTTGCCAAAGCCAAAGAACGGCAAGTACAACCGCGGGAACTTCACTGCATCGCTGAAATACTCGAAATCTGCACACACAAACGGCTCGCGCAGCGAGTGATACTTGGCGTTGCTTACCAGCACGATCAGCAGCCACAGCAACAACACATTCACGCCACTGAACAACGGCCGCGCCGTCAGTGCATACAACAGCCCGAAGGCCACACACCACAGCCCCGCGTGCAGCAGCCAGCAATCGGCCGGGCGACGCAGGGCAGGGCGGGGAACCAGCAGGCGCTCGACCGCGACGGTCAAGCCCAGGCCGATCAAAGCGACCGGCAACATGGAAACATCAATCACTGTACTTCAACCCACGCAGGATCATCGAAGAAAGCCACTGCGGGATAAGCCCCAGCAGCCAGGTGCCCAGGTTGAGCGGGAACGGAAAGCTGATACGCGCCTGGTTCGCCGCCAGCCCGCGCTTGATACGCCTGGCCGCTTTGTCGGCGGTCCACAGAAAAGGTTTAGGCCCGGGCATTTCGAAGCACATCTTCGACTCCACATACCCCGGCACAATCACATTCACTTTCACCCCTTCCGGCGCCAGCCAGTCGCGGATGGCCTCGCCGTACACACGGATGGCGGCCTTGCTGGCGCTGTAGGTCGGTGTGACCGGCAAGCCACGCCAGCCCGCCAGCGAGCTGAACAGGGCGATCTGCCCGTCGCCACGGCTGCGCATGGCGGGCAGGGCGGCCTCGACGGTGGCCAGGGCGGCCATCACGTTCACTTCCATCAGGGCGCGGCTGTCGTCCCAGTCCTCCGCTTCGCCATTGGCACCCACGGCGGTGTTAAGCCCTGCGCCCACCAGCACCAGGTCGGGCTGATGCTGCTCGCTAACCCGGCGCACCATGGCCCGCAGGGCGTCCAGGTCGCGCACGTCGAGGGCCTCCAGCAACACCTGGGCACCCAGGGCGCGGCATTGTTCGGCCATTTCGGCCAGGCGGTCCTGGCGCCGGCCTTGCAGGATCAGCGTCACCCCCGGGGCGGCGTAGGCAGGCGCCAACGCGCCACCGATACCGCCTGTGGCGCCGGTGATGAGGATGCAGCGGGGTGAGGCATGCGAACTCATAGGTATTTTTCGATTCTTGAGGTTTTCGCCATCAGCACTTCCAGGCAGTTGGCCACGGCCATGTCCATGCCGCAGGCGGTGTAGAAGCCGCCGTTGACCTGGGTGGTGTGGATGACGGTGTTGCGGAAGCGTTGAAACAGCGTGTTGTCGGGCGCTTCGGGGTGCTGCCAGAAATCATCCAGCCCGCCCTGGTGGGTTAGCCCCGGCATCGCGTAGATCGGCTCGGCCAGCGTGCAGGTAGGGCGGTGGTGCAGCAATGCAGAAGCCCCCGCGGTACTGTTGACGGTGATCATGCCGGTGATGTGCGAGAGCAGCGTAGGCATGTGCCCGCTTTCCATGAAATCGACACGCTCGGCTACGTCGTACTTGCGCGCCAACTGCTCGGTGACCTTGCGGTAGTTGACCAGCCCGGGCGTCAACGGGTGGTTTTTCACCAGCAGGCGCGCATCGAAGGGGGCGTTGAGCGAGAACGAGTCGATCACATGCTCGATCACCTGGGTCATGTTCTGGAACGGCGAGTGGTCGCGGATTTGCGCATCGCTGTCCAGCTGCAAGGGCAGCAAAAACGTGGGGTGCCGCTCGCGGGCCACTTCGGCCACCAGCGCGTCGTCATGCACACGGGCGCGCAGCAGGCGCATGCCCTGGCGGATGAAGCCGGCGTACTCCATGGCGGCGTTGAACGGGGCATGGGTGCGGTAGCGCGGGAAGCACAGCCGGTTCAGCGCGCCGCCGGCGTGGTACAGCACATCGTGCGTGGCACGTGCGGCGAACGACAGCTTGAACGGGTTGCCATTCTGATAGCGAGGAATGTACTTGCCCACGTCGCGGTACCACTGCGGGTCACGTGGCAAACGCGAGTTGTTGTTGACCCCGTCGCGCTCCAGCGTCACCCAATAGGGCCGAAAGTAGCCTTCCTCGAACACGTGCACGCGAATACCCGACAGCCGCGCCAGGGTCACGGCCGGGCGGTGTACCGGGCGGCAGTCGCCGAACAGCACCAGGTCGGTGATACCCAGTTGGCGGAACACCTGTGAATACCAGGCCTCCATGTCTTCCGGGGCGTGCGGGCAGGTCAGCTGCGCGCCGCCGGGGCCATACAGGGCGTCGCCGACGTTGAAGCGCACACTGTGCACTCGCTGGCCGATATCCCGCAGCCCCTTGGCAAGGCGGCTGAAGAAGGGCGAACTGACACCCTGAAGCAGCAGAAAATGGTGTGACGGGATACGCAGCAGCGGACCACGCGTCGCCCTTGCATTCAGTTGGTCGGGCGCTTCATGCCCAACAAACTGCTCAAGCGTCGTTTCAAGTCCTGCCATCGGGAGGGAGCTCCAGGCTGCGGTAAGGCGTGCCAATTTTGTAGTTCGTATAAGGTTCGTTCGGCGGTGGTGAAGCGGTTGGTCACCAGGCTTACGTAAGTGGGGTAGAGCAGCAGCGTGCCCGCTACCAGCTGGTCCAGCGTCAGTTGTCGGCTGCGCCGTGCCTGCACCGGTGCTTGAAGGTCCATGTCGCGGGTCAGCCCCCAACCGGCGTAGAACGGCTGGCCATAGGTCGTCACCGGCACACCGCGCAGCAGGGCCTCGAAGCCCGACTGCGAGGTCAGTACATGCAATTCGTCGACCACTTCCAGCAATTGTTGCAGTGGCGTATCGCCGATCACTTCATCGCACCAGTGCACGGTTTGCGCTTCGTCGTCACCGCGGGCGCGCGTGCCGGCCAATACCTCTGGGTGGGGTTTGTACAACACCCACGCATCGGGGTTTTGCTCACGCACGGCGCGCAGCAGTTGCAGGTTGCTGCGGATACGGTTGCCGCCAAAGCGGATGGAGGCATCGCCCTCCACCTGGCCAGGCACCAGGATCACCCGTTGCGCATGCGCGGGGCGCTGCCAGCTGGCGCCGGGCAAGTTGTACTTGGTCAGCCCCGCCGCGCAGATGGCCAAGCGCAAAGCATGCGCGCGGGCTAACAACTGCGGGTCGAACGGCTCTTCAGCCAGGATGCGCTCCAGGCGCGAAGGCCGGGTGGCGTCGTAGTAAATACCCAGGTCATCGACCACCCACGACAACGGTCGCGCCTTGCCGGCGCCCAGGCCGACCGAGCGCAGGAAGCCGTCTTCCACCCGGTTGACGGGCAGAGGGTGGGTGGAAAGGTGGGTGTCGTGCTTGCAGCCCCAGGACACCACGGGCAAGTCTTGCGCCAGCGGTTGCTCGGGCTTGACGAAGCGAATGGCCGCGCCATTGAAAAACAGGTTTGCCAGCGGTTCTTTCCAGCGGCTGAAACCCAGCATCTGTACGGTGTTTGGCAACACGCTGCGGTGCCGCCGTTGCAGGCCCAGCCAGTTGATCAGCACCTCTGGCGTACACGGCTGACCACGTTCTGGGCAGACATAGCGCGGGTAGGCCACCAGGCTGGCATGAATCAGTTGCGCCAACGGCACAGGCTTGCGGCGTGAAGGTGCCGGCAAGCGGTCGTCGGTCAGCCCCCAGCCGGCATAGAACGGCATGCCCCAGGTGTGCACCGGTACGTCCCAAAGCAAGGCATCGAAGCCCAGTTGCGACGTCATCACGAACACTGCACGCATGCGTGGCAGCAAATCGGCCGGGTGAACATTGTGGGCCAGTACCTGCACCCGCGGGTTGCCGGCCAGCGCTGCCAGATCGAAGTGCCCGGCCTTGCGCCCGGCCACCACGTCGGGGTGCACCTTGAGCACGATGGTGCTATGCGGGTAGCGGGCCAATGCCGCCTCCAGCATGGCCCGGAAGTCGCTGGCCCCTGCACCTTGCAACGAGGCATCGCCACAGGTCTGGTCGGCCACCAGCACGCAGTCGGCCGGCAGCGCTGGCAGTTCGATGCGTGCGTCGTTGTACTTCGACACCCGTTGCTGCTGCCACAGGCTACGTAGTGCCAGGGCACGTTGGGTTTGCTCGGCGTCGAGGGGCGTGGCGACCAACTGTTCGAGGCGGGACGGCTGGGAAGCGTCGTAGTACACGCCCACGTCATCGACGATCAGCGACAGGGGCGGCTCGTCGGCGCCCAGGCCCACGGAACGGATGAAGCCGTCTTCCAGCGTGAGAACGGGCTTGCCAGCCTTGTGCGCCTCGGCCATTGCCTTGATGGCGCTTGGCTTGCGGCCCCAGGCCATAACCCAATCAGCGAGCTCGATATCGCGCACAGCACCGCTTTGCAGCGCGAATTCGGGCAGCAATGCAGGCAACGTACTGATGCGCTGGGCTCCTTTTGACAGGATCAGCAGGCGAGGGCGGGGCGAAGCGTCGTCCATATACGTGGAGCGGCATCCATTCAGCAAAGGGGCGGCATGGGCTTATAGCCCTGCGGGTCCGGTGGAAACAAAGGAGGGCGAATCTTAATACAAATTCACATTTGTAGGCGTGCCGCTGAGCAAAAATCGCGAAAAGAAATTAGACGATATGTGCAGATGAAGATCTATGGCATCAAAATGACATCTGATCCCGGCAAACTCCCCGAAACCGCGGCGTACCACACCGCTGGGGAACGCAACGCACGCCTGTAGGAGCGGGTTTACCCGCGAAGCTTTTTCCCCTGTGGGTACAAAAGCTCATTTACTCCTGATCCAGCATCCCCAGCAAATAGTGGTATTTCTCCAGCAGCAACGCCATCCGGTCGCGCTCCTTGTACTCAGCGACCGTTTCTGGGCGCAAGCAATGGAACAGCGCTGTGAGGAGAAACACGTAGCGCAAGTTCCCTAGCGCCTGTTCCACATCGAAGCGCTCCGGCAGGGCTGCTCGGTACGCTTCGATGAACTCGGTCTGTGCTGCCAGGAATACCTTCATGTCCTTGCGCCGGAACAGGCTGCCCAGGTAGGCCCCGCCGTCAAAGCCTATTCGCCCAACCTTTACCTCGCTCCAGTCGATCAGGTGCAATTGGCTTTTGTCGACGAAGAGATTTTTTTGCAGGTAATCCATGTGGCTGATGCAGCGCTTGCTGCGCCGTGCTTTGGCTGCCATTTTTCGGGTCAACGGCACAAATGCCTTGAAGCGCTCGGCAAGGCCAGCAAACCTTTCGTCTTCGAGCCCAAGCTTCACCAATCCAGGCAAACACCGGGAGAAATTGAAGCGTGGGCGAAGTTGGAACCATGGCCTGAAGAAATCCATGCTCCAAAGCAGAGGTGCCTTTACAAGTGGCTGCGCTTGCAGATAGTCATGGCTTAACGTCTCCAGTTCTGCAATGCCAAGCGCCAGCGGTTTGCCGATCTTGTGCATTCGTGGGGGCTTGCCGCGTACGAACTCGGTGAAGATCAAGCTTTCCCATGGTGTTTCAATAACCCCCAGGCAGGCGGGGTAGTGAAAATGTATGCTGCCGGTCAGCATGCCATCTGCGCGATGAAAGCGCGCCTCCTGGCTGCCGATGAACGCTATTTTACGAATCGATTTTTCCACGACCTCTACAGGTTGACCGGTACAAGGGTCCTGTAGCCGATGGTGGCGTACGTAGTTCACGAACGAAGCATTACCGCCTAGCACCTCGGTCGTAATCTCCAGCGTCTTTCCTTCCCATTGGGGGACTAGAGCGTGAAGATGACTTTCGAGAGAGGCGCTTTGCCAGCGGTAGTGTGTTTTGCTGGCTACGTGCCGGCGTGTAGGAGGATTCATAACATCCATGTTGCCACTGTCATACGTCCAATTTGAAGCTGAGAAAGGGGGGTATGCTGCTGTATGAGCGGCCTGTGTACAACGAAAAGTTACAACAGGATATTGATTTGGAAGGGGAAAAAGGGCTGAACGCCTTGTGGTTCAAGGGGTGCCGCTGGCGTCGGGCTTTGTGCAAATGCAAGCGATGCATCCCGCTTTTTTGGTGTCGTTACGCGGGAGTAGCGCCACCAGTATTTATCTGGTGGCGCCCCGAACAGCCCTAGTGACTGCATAGACAACAAGCCTTCATTGATGGTCCGAAAGCTGCGATTTCCACGTCTAATCACTTAATGATTTGCGTCGGAACGAGTTGAATTGTTAGGGCGCTCACGCGCAATCAGGCCGTGGTGGCACCTTGTATCAGGCACTTCTACGAAGTTAGTTAACTGGCTGCTGGGTGTAAAAGCCTGCTGAGGATGGGGTGTGAAGAAGTAGATTAAATTTGATATCTCAATGCCATCACTGGCGCAAATCCGGCGCTTAGTTCTCTGTTCTACTAGCGTCGCCGCCAGTCAGATTGCCCTGAGACTGGGGCTTCCGCACTATGCTTCCAGCTGTAAAAACCTTAACATTCGCGCCTTCGTATACATTCGCTGTCGTCAGGGACGAAAATGAATCACCTCAGCATCGCCAAAGAAGCCCTTATCGCTCAAGCTCAAGCCGTGACTCAGTTGGCCGACCGCCTGGATGGCGAGTTCCAGAGCGCCGTTGAACTCATCCTTGGTTGCCAGGGGCGTACCGTGGTGTGCGGCATGGGTAAATCTGGCCTGATCGGCCAGAAGATGGTCGCCACCTTCGCATCGACTGGCACCCCCAGCTTTTTCCTGCACCCGGCCGAAGCCTTCCACGGCGACCTGGGCATGCTCAAGCCAATCGATGTGCTGATCCTGATCAGCTACAGCGGCGAAACCGAAGAGCTGATCAAGCTGATTCCTAGCTTGAAGTCTTTCGGTAACAAGATCATCGCCATGACTGGGAACGGCAAATCTACGCTGGCCAAGCATGCAGACATCTGGCTCGACATTTCGGTCGAGCGTGAAGTCTGCCCGAACAATCTGGCCCCCACCACTTCGACGCTGGCGACTATGGCCATGGGTGATGCACTGGCAGTGGCGCTGATTGAGGCTATCCAGTTCAAGCCAATGGACTTCGCTCGCTATCACCCCGGTGGCAGCCTGGGTCGCAAGCTGCTGACCCGTGTTTGTGACGTCATGCACTCGCCGGCACCTGTTGTTTCACCGTCTACCAGCTTCCATGATTGCTTGCTGGTCATGACCCGTAGCCGCTTGGGCATGACGGTGGTGATGGATAACGACAAGCTGGTCGGTATCGTTACGGACGGCGACCTGCGTCGGGCGCTGTTGGAAGACGAGAGCGTTACTCAAGCCTCGGTCGAGCAGTTCATGACCGCTAGCCCACACACTATTCGCGAAGATTCTCAGCTTTCTGAGGCTGAGGCCTACATGCTGGACAACAAGATTCGGGCGTTGGCTGTAACTGACGCTGAAGGCGCTGTTGTGGGGGTTGTTGAGATTTTTGACTGATCGGTCTTAGACCTTGTAGGCGGTTTTGTGTGTCTTGGCAGCGTGTGCTCCGGTGCGCTGCCTTGGCATTTCTCCTCCCCCCTTACCTCCGCAAATGCTGGCTTTGTCGGCATTCCTCCACGCTCATTTCTCACTCCCTACTTTTCCGCCCTCGAATAATGATCTATATTCGAGTGGAGTGAAGTGGTGGTTGCATTAAGGATGCTGAGATCCGCTTTCAATAATGCTGTTTTAAGTTGATCTGTATAGAGATGAGACATGATGAACGCCGTTGAGTCGCCAAATAATACGAATATAAAGCAGGCGGAATTATCCAAAGTTGATATTTCGAAATATGAAATTCAGCGGAATGGTGTTGAAGCTTTGGTGATGTCTGGGGCTAATCCCAAACGAGCAGTAATTTCGTTTTCGAGCATGAATCCCGGTAAGTATGAGCGTTGGTCATGGTTTTTTGAGCGTCATGCTGAAGGCTGCGAAGATCTATACATGATTTTCAAGGACGACTCGCAGCATTATTACCTGGGGGATAGTACGTCCTCTATGTATATTAGGCATATTAAGTTTATTAATGAGCAGCTAGAGTCGCGCGGCCTTAAGGCGTCTGATGTATATATGGTCGGCTCCTCAATGGGCGGATATGCTGCGCTTTATTTTGGGTTTACGCTTGGTGTTGCAGGTGTGGTCTCCATAAACCCCCAGATCGATTATGCAAGTACCCGTCGCCACTCCATGCAAAACTGGGAGAGGCAAATTCGGGCGATTGGAGATACTTGGGTTGATTTAAATGACTTTGTTTATCGTTTTGACGTAAAGCCAAAGATACATATTGAGCATGGTGATTATCCCGCAGATGTGGCGGCTGTTAACAAGCTCATTGGGTCGCTTACAGATTTAAAGATTTGCTACAGTCGGGAGTTCACCGGCGGTGGGCATAGCGAGACCACTATTAATAAATATCGGCTATTCGATATTATTGATTTCTGGGCGAAAGGGCGTAGGGTAAGCTAGGCCAACTCTGGTATTGGCTTCCTTTGAAAGCATGGGGAAAGTTGAATTACTCTCCCTCATGCGGCCTTATTACTGAGCCATAGCGCTCATTACTTTGGCATATCCTAATGCTGTGCTAAGAACACATTCTTTATCTTGGGCGCATAGAATGGCGTCGGCCACCTCACGGAATGCTCCTGTTCCGCCGCTGGCCAGCAGCGTTTGAGTCGCTGCTGCTTTCACGTAAATAGGGGCATCCGCCACAGCGAAAGAAATGCCGCAAGCTGAGAAGGCTGGTAGGTCAATACTGTCATCACCAATGCAAGCTGTTTGCGCAGATGTTACACCTGCTTCATCCATCAATTGCATGCAGGCACTGTGCTTATCTTTAACCCCAAATTGGCACAGACTGATACCTAAGTCAGACACGCGTTTACGTAAGGTCGCTGAGTCACGACCCGACAGTACTGCAACTCGTACACCGTTCTCTTCTAGCATGCGCATTCCCAGTCCGTCACGCACATGGAAGCGTTTAATGCACTCTCCTGTAGCATCATAGTAGATGCCACCATCAGTCAGAACGCCATCAACGTCAGTGATGACTAAACGGATATCTTTGAGAGTCGGTTTGGGTGTCGGTTGTTGGCCGGTGATGAGAGCTCTGACGTGTTCCAAGCACTCTGGCGTATCTACGCCAGGTCCTGTCGGCTCGACTATATAGGCTCGAATGCAATATCCAGCAGCCATTAGACGAAGTTGCTCTAGCTTCTCAGCATGCTCCATCATTGGTTGGGGTAGTGTAGAGTATTGCGCAACTACATCACGCCTATACGCATAGACACCAACGTGCTTCAGATAAGAAGTCGCTTCTTTGTCTCGTGGGTAAGGGATTGGCGAGCGACTGAAATACAATGCATTACCGTTAGTGGCAAGCACAACCTTCACGGTGTTGGGGTTTTTAGCCTCCTGTTCGTCGATCGGGTGACAAAGCGTTCCAATGCTCACTCCAGCGTCGGCAAGCATGCCTGCGGCTAGCGACTCAATATCAGCCGGACGTACTAGCGGTTCATCCCCCTGGAGATTAATGTAGATGTCTGCATCAACCTCACGCATAACTTCTGCTAGTCGATCGGTACCAGAAGGGTGATCCGGTGAAGTCATAACGTATTTTCCGCCGAATGCGCGTACCGCTTCTGCGACACGTTCATCGTCGGTAGCGATGACTACATCATTTGCGTTAGAAACCTGAAGAGCACGCTCGTAAACGTGCTGCACCATTGGCTTTCCTGCAATATCGGCCAGCGGTTTACCTGGCAAGCGTGTTGAGCCGAATCGGGCTGGAATAACGATCGCGATCCGTTGTTCAGAGCCTGGCATATTCACAATCCTTGCTACCTAAGATCTGCTTACGAGATTTGCAGCGGTGGGAATGATTTAACCAGATCATCAAGTGCTTTAATCTGCATGAGGAATGGTTCCAGCTTATCTAGCGGCAGGGCGCTTGGTCCGTCACATTTGGCTTGGTCTGGGTTGGGATGTGCCTCAAGGAAAAGTCCCGCAAGACCGACGCCCATACCCGCGCGTGCAAGGTCTACTACTTGATCGCGGCGACCACCCGATGCGGCACCGGATGGGTCGCGGTTTTGGAGTGCATGGGTGACGTCAAAAATGATTGGCAGATTGTCACAGGTGCGCTTCATCACACCGAACCCAAGCATGTCGACTACCAAGTTGTCGTAGCCCATGCACGAGCCACGATCGCAAAGAATTAACTGATCGTTACCTGCTTCTTTGAACTTATGCACGATGTTCTGCATCTGTGACGGGCTCAAGAACTGAGGTTTCTTGATGTTCACCGGCTTCCCTGTCTTGGCCAAAGCAAGGACTAAGTCAGTCTGGCGAGCCAAGAACGCTGGGAGCTGAAGGATGTCTACAACTTCTGCAACAGGAGCAGCTTGATAAATCTCGTGAACGTCAGTAATGATAGGTACGCCGAACTCAGATTTTACCTTCTCAAAAATTCGCAGGCCTTCTTCCATGCCTGGCCCGCGATAGGAGTGGATAGAGGACCGGTTAGCCTTGTCAAAGCTGGCTTTGAAAACATATGGAATGCCAAGCTTTTCTGTGACACGTACATATTCAGCGCAAGCAGTCAGGGCGAGGTCTTCAGACTCCAATACGTTGATGCCTCCGAAGAGGACAAATGGGCTGTCGTTAGAGCATTTGATATGTTGAGAAATTTGGATCATGTTTAGAGTCGCCCGTTAATCTAGGTGTTCGAAGGTCAAAAATGGAAGTGCCTGCTCTAATTCCGATGCGCTCATGGTAGTCATCAGAATGTTGAAGTCTGGTGGCTCAATCGACGCTGGAGGAGTCTGAGTTTCAGTCAGGATTAGAGATGACTCCGATATTCTATAATATCTGTAGCCATGTGGCTTTAGTGAGGCATGAATCGTTTCAGTTAGAGATGTGGGTAGTAGCTCGCATATAATATCAGGCTTAGATGCTCCGATAATGTTCTGCGCGCTGCTAAGGATGAGGTGCTCAGCACCCTCCGCATCAATTTTCAGGAGCTCGATTCTGGGGATGTTTTGATCCTGCACAAATTTATCAAGGCTGGTGGCCCGGACAATACGGCTTTCCACCGGTGAGCGATCAGTTACTTCTGAAACTGTAGTCGAACCAGAAACGAGAATGTCTTCACCAGAGTAAATAAATAGCTCTACTTCTGGACTGCCATCCGTAATGGCTATGTTGAAGCACTTGAGGTTGGATGCTCCATTGGCACGCTTATTGGCTAGCAGGCGGGAGTAAACCCGGTCTAAAGCCTCTATAGCAAAGACTTTAGACTTAGGGTTGCTTTTCGCTGCAGCTAGGGAGTAGACGCCGGTGTAGGATCCAATGTCGATGACATGTGACGACAACTTGGCGAGCGTAGTCCAAAGCCTAAGGCTTGTAGATTCGTACGCATTTTTTCCATGCCAGAAATAAGTGCGAGCAACGAAGTCATCATTGTTGCTGAACATGGAGAATAAGATGTCATCAATCTCAATGTCGACGAATCCAAAGTATGAAGTTTTCTCCATTAAAGATTCAAATTGAGCTTGGTCAATTCTTGTGTTGGCTTTAAGTTGGTATAGCCTTCTTAGCGCCAGCGCAGCTTCGTTCTTATTCTCCATGAACTTCATGCGGCTACCACCCGTTTCCCGAACAGTGAAGAGAATTCCTCGTAATCTAGATAGGGGCGCAGGAAAGACGCTTTGCTGCAGTTGACTATGCGTTTTCCTTCTTTGTTCATGATGGTATTAGCGTTTGCAATATTCCAGATCTGAATACTGGTGAAGCTATCTTCCAGTTGCGGGTTGCTTTCTTTGTAAAAACGGGGCGACTCAGCCGAGTACTTGAGGTCGCAGCCGAGTAGGTAAATATCTTTGATGCCGAGATAGTACGCGAACTGAATGGCAAGCATCGTCGTCGTGCAGCCAAAGAAATAGCCGGCGCGAATATCTCTTGAAAAACCGTCCCGCTGGAGGGCTGGGACATAGTAGCTCTTGTTCGGAAGTGCTCTATCATCAACTTCACGAAGCTCTTCGCGAAGGATTCGAATCGTCTTGGGGTCGAGGTCGGTAGTGCCGAAATGGCTTTTCTCCGGGTGCGTCAAGAAGCGCTTGTCCGAGAGCACATAATAGTCAGTGGTGAAACCATGCTGCTCTTCCAGCATGGTGGAGGCATTCATGCCAATGGTCACTTCTCCTTTCAGAAGAGAAAGGTCTTCTGAAAGGATAGAAGGGCCATTTGCCAAGATAAAGGCACGTTTGCCTTTCTCGCGATTTTTCAGAGACGAAATAGATTTAAAAATTTTCATAAGCGTTATCGAACACCCTAGCCATTTTTTCTGGGGTCAAGTAGGACTTGAAGTAGTCCAGGCTTGCTTCTTGAAGTTCAGCGGTCTTCTTCCAGTCATTCGCTAATTCATGAAGCGTGTCAGCGATCGACTCACCTGTGGCATAGAAAAATGGAGGCTTGTTGCCGTCGGCGAATGTCGAAAATACTGCCTTACTGAAGTAGTCCGCCCTGTTAATTGTGACGTTGCCAGCTGCTAGACCTTCAATTGATACCTGGTGGAATCCGCCAGTGGCAATCTCATCAATAGTAACGTGGCACGTCTTTCGTACTGCCATCAAAACTTTTGGAGAAACAGGTTTGTCAGGTACCACAGCTTCGATCTTGCCGAGGCTAACGAGCGAGTTCATCGCTGTTTCAAGCTCTGCCACATACTTGTTGTTCCAGCGGCCAGGCCTTAAGTGAGTTGGGCTGAAGATAACTCGAAGCTTCTCACCTTTTTGCCTGATGCTCGCCATGGGAGCATCGTGAATGATGTTTGGGACAAAAATATGATTGTTATGGATCCTGGGCTGGAATTGTCCCACTACAAAATTGGCCAGGAATGGTAGATTGATATCATTCTGGCGTGGCACATAAAGCGGCCCTTCTCTCAGGGGAGAGTGGACTTGGTAAAAGTATTTTGCTGCTTGGTTGGCGTGAATCAGGCGCTCAGCCCAAGCGGGGGGTAGATCATTGTGAATTTGAATAATATCCGCTTCGCGAATAGCAGCATCAATCAGCGGCTTGGTGAACTCGGTTTCAACGATGTAATCTTCAATAAATTTTTGAAAGAGTGGGCCGTTGTTGGGGTAATCGTTCAGCGCAATGGCGATGGAGTCATGACCAATCAGACGCTGGGCGAGCGCGACTTTCGCGGGGGCAGCCACCAGCGGAGTCTGAGAGATATGGACTATCTTATACTTCCTGGACATCAATCATTACTCCATCTTTCAAGCAGGCTTTAATGAGGTTGAGAGGCGAACCACCTTGTTCGACGGCCTCGCATTGTGAGCGATACCTCATATAAACCGATTCCAGTAATGCAAAGCCAACTGTCGACTTAGCAAGGTCTTCATAAATCTCGATCATATTGGTTGATCTGGCATGATCAACCGGGCGTATTTTCATTACGCCTTGGTAGTAGCGATGATCAAAATTGAAAAACTCCGATCTATCGAATTTCGCCTCTTCGTTCATTAGGACTGGCAGTAGCATGTCCTTCTTACGAGGGAAACCTTCCTGCAGGGCTCGTCGGATGGCTACAGGGATGTCGTCAATCGATTCTAGAGTGATTAAACGGCTCAGGCTAGTGGCTTCTTCCTCGGGGAAGAGAGTGATAACAACATCCACTGCCTCAGGATTAACTACCAAATCTTCCTCAGTTTTGATCAGAATGATTCTCTGGTCAGTTCCTGAGTATCTCAGGGCGTAGCAAAGGTTGGCAGGGGCGTTTAGCATAATCAAAAAATTGATTTCTGCCAGGTTGCCTTTGTTTTTTGCGTCAATCCTGTTGATTATGGAAAGCGGCGACTGATCTTCTGAGATGTCAAAGGCACCCAGCTGCATCCTCTCCGTATTCACATACATGAAATCATCATACGTGTTCAGCTTATCGAGAATGGATAGAACCAGCTCGGGGTCGACATCGCTTTGGTGAAGAAAAGCTGTCCCATATCCCTTGGGTTTGGCGGGGCGTACTTTAAACTCAATACGACCTTCATCGCTAATTGAAGTGATGTAATTTTCCAAAATTGCCTTTTTTTGCTTCGGTTGGGCGTTGTCCACTATGGCTTTCACTGTAGGGGATTTCACTATGACGGTAACGGGAGCCGCAGGTTTTTCTGCGATTATTGGGTGATCTTTGAACTCAATCTTTAGGTGCGTCAATTGCTTCAATCGGCGCTCCTGAAGCTTCCTCCTGATATACTTCGCTTCTGTGGAGTCGCGAAAAAAATCGATAGGATGCAAAAATAGCTTCTTTGCTTTTTTTACAAAGGGGGACTGTTTTTTCTTCATGATATTTTTTAGTTGGCTTTTGACCAGGATTTTTAAATGTTTTTCAACGCGCTTTTCGGGCCTGGTGGTCAGAGAAACCTTCTTTCCCCCTTTGAGTGTCTCCGTGAGACCATTTCTGAATGCTAGGTTTATTTGAGCTGTAAGGCCAAAGTTCTCAATTTTCTTCGGCAATTTGTAGGTTTTCGAGATTTTGTCTGAAAAATTTTGAATGTCACCTGGCTTAACAGGGATAAGCTCTGCCAAGTTGGAGAAGTACTCGACCACTCCCAAGTGTTGCCAAAGTACTACGTGACACCCACGTGTTAGAGCTTCGATGGCGACCATTGAAGATGTTTCGAACAGGCTAGGAATAATTACTACGTTTGAGAGCGCGTAAATATCATCCTTGCTCATACTGGTGCCATCTAAAAAAGCCATATTGCTGGCTGTTGGAGCCTCATCAATTGGCGGGCATACGATGGCAAACTTTAGGTCGGGAAGATTGCTGGCAAGCTGCTCCAGAACTAAAGTGCCTTTGAGCTTTTGGTAGCGTCCGACGAATGTAACGTCATATTTATTTGGTGCTAACTGTGGGTTTGCATTCGAGGCAGCAGGATTTGGGAAAACGCTTGGAGTTTTCTTGAATCCAAATAACTCTTTGCTGGCAATAAATGACGCCCAGGAGGGAGAGCTCAGGAAATGAGAGCGTTCAATCTCGATTTTCTCGAAATGGACTTCTTCTTTGCTAAACGGTAAGCCTTGTACAACCGCACCCAAGCTCCTTGAACAATGAAGTCGGATGTGTAAAGGGATGTTATTGGCAATAAAGCGCGTGCTACTGAGGGATTCTGGTGCTTCGACGCACAGGATGTTTGGAGTTCGCTCTACTTCATCGCGCACGCGAACGCGAAAATCCTCGAGTGTCTCTTCTAATCCCTTTTCGATGACCTTGACTGTCAATCCAAGGATTGCTAGTTGCTCGGATGCATAGCGGGTGTATGTGGTGACACCACTGTCTTTTCGGTTGAACGGGTCAACTAGGATGTAGATTCCATTCATCACAGGGTCCATGCATCGCTTCATGAGAGCGGGTCAGCAAATTCGCAATCCGGCAGCTGGGCTGCCGGAAGTAAAGTTAATTTTTACTGGTATACGCCAACGGTGCGCCCAAGA
Source organism: Pseudomonas sp. 2,4-D (assembly GCF_030418155.1). Lineage (NCBI taxonomy): Bacteria > Pseudomonadati > Pseudomonadota > Gammaproteobacteria > Pseudomonadales > Pseudomonadaceae > Pseudomonas > Pseudomonas sp. 2,4-D. The sequence continues at coordinate 5,930 of NZ_JAUHUI010000024.1, read as the reverse complement.
ATCATAGTTTGAACTATAGGCGAAATGACTTTTTGCCACTCATAAACTGCAGCGTTGGTTACGTAGATCGTATCGTCCGGTTTGATCATAACCTGGCGGGCATAGAAAATTGCAGCCGGATCGCGCATGTTCAACCTTAAGACAGTTGGCTTGCTTGCACCGCTTGCCATGCGGAAGACAAAAACACCCTCAGGGTTTGCATTGGCTTCTCGCAGACCACCAACACTTCCCAGTGCATCCAGCAAGCTTGTATGTTGGCTGGGCAAATCCTTCAGTCCAGGTTCAGTGACAGCCCCCATGGCAACGAAACGCTGACGAGCTCTGTCGAGCACTACTTCAGAATTTGGTCGCAATACCATGTTGTTGCCAGCAAGCACGTCTTCGTAGTTGAACTGCTGAACTTGGCTTCCGGTACGCACAGTGACGTTAACCAAGTGCGGTTCGATCACGGGGCCGCCAGCTTGGTTGATTGCATCTAGCAAAGTCAACGGACCCTGCAGGGTGCTGAAACGTCCTGGGCTTTTTACTGCGCCTGCCACCAATACAGAGCCAGATAGGTCACCAACAAGTTCTACATGTGTCTGGACATCTGTAGTTATGCCTTTCAGTTGGCGGCGAATCATGTCCTCGACCTGGTTGAGCGTCATCCCTCCGACGAACTGCCGGCCTACATATGGCAGGGAGAGCATACCTTGAGTGTCAATTCGCGATTTTAGTTGGGTTCCACCGCTCGCGAGAGGAGCAAACAGGGCTGATCCCTCCGGAGCCGTATCGGCAATCAATACGTTCAGAGTGTCTCCTGGCATTAGGCGTACTTCTGGTGAAACAGGTTTGCTCACTGTTGCCAGAGGAGGAGGCTCAACACCGCGCATATAAGGGGCAATCGTATTTGCATTAATGTCGACGAGATTGTACGCCTCATTCTTGCTTTCGATTTCACCTTTGTATGGGCCGGCCCCCGATATGGCACCGCCGCAACCGGCAAGACCAACGGTCGCCAAGGCCAGTGCCGCCAGTTTTAGGTTAAAAATCTTGGACACAGGCTGAAATTTAATCACGATGATCCTCGATGGAAGCCAGGATGAAGCGGGTAATACCGTATAGCATCAGTAGACCGAGCAGGATGGTTGCCAAGTTGTACAGGCGTTCGGGATACAGTGCCAATTGAGGGGTGTTTGGGCTCACCACAGTAACGAGTGTCCGAATTTTTTTACTCGCTTCGATCCGGGCGTTGTCCAGCGCAGCTACAGCACTTTTGTATGTCTCTTCTGCAATCCCGGCGTCTAACGTCAGTTGTTGAAAGCGCGATGCTACTACGTTCAACTGCGAGCCTTGCGGGGAGGAGACAAGTAGACGCTTCTCTTTAACAAGCTGCTGGGTAATCGCTTCAACTTTTTGCTTCTGCTGGCGCACCTGCGGAGCGTCGCCGCGAAGCTTGAAGGTCATTTCGGTGAGCACTGCTTGCTCTTTAGTGTACTGGCTCTCCAACTCAGCGATAATGGTGGCACGATTTTGGGCGGTGTTGCCTCCGTCGAGAACCTTGTTATCATTCTGGAAGTTAAGGAGTTGGGTTTTTCGTTTTGTGTAATTTACTCGGGCAGTTTCCAGTTCGCCTTGCGCGAACTTCATTTGCTCGCGAGCAATATTGTGGCTCACTTCGTTTACAAAGTGTTCGCTTGCTTGAAGAATAGTGCGCAACATCTTCTCCGAAAGCTCTGGAGTGAAGGCCTGAACTTCAACCCGGAGCAACCCAGTTGTTTCGTCGTAGTGCGCAGATACTAGGCGTTGGTAGTACTTTAGCAGGTCCTCGCGAGGAGCATCGTTGTCAAGCCAAAAGAATATATCGCTTCTCTGGGCTGCGTAGGCTTCAACCCATTGAACTTTTTGCTCTAGGAGTAGCATCATGTCCATGGAGGTGATGTACTCGCGCAAATATAGGGTTTCTTCTCGCGAGGCGGGATTAGTGCCGGTAAGCAGGGTGGCTAAGCCAGGAACCTGAGCACCTTGGTTGTTGCCATCTTGGCGCACTACCACTTGGGCGGTGCTCACATAGCGGTCTACGGCGAAAACGCTGTAATAAACGGCCGCTAGGACCATGGGCAGGACTACCATGGCGATCGCCAGTCCCCAGCCTTTCTTGTTGCCCGAACTGCTCATAGTTGGATGCATCCTTGATATGTAGCGGTGTTGCAAAGTTAAGTAGAGGGTTGGTCAGCTGTTGTAGGCTTGGATGCCTTCATCGACATCGTCGTAAACGTGGATTCCCCCGCCGCGAACCAATAGTACGATATCGCATAATTTCTTGATTTCCGGCATCGAGTGCGAGACCAAGACAACGTTGGATTTCTTTAATCTATCTTCGAATACTTCAGCGCATTTTCGTTTGAACTGTGCGTCGCCGACCGACATAACTTCATCGATCAAATAATAGTCAAAGTCGAAAGCCATGCTGAGCCCGAATGCGACTCTGGAGCGCATGCCGGATGAGTACGTTTTGATTGGCTCGTCGATCCAGTCGCCAATCTCTGCAAACTCCTGTACAAAGCGGATTTTTTCACGCATTGACTCGCCCTCGGCGCCGTAAATGCGACACACAAACTTTATATTATCACGGCCGGTCATGCTGCCTTGAAATCCGCCAGTCAAGCCTACAGGCCAAGAAATACTTCGGTCGGTCACAATGCTTCCAGAGTCTGGTACATCAGCCCCGCCGAGTAGGCGCATTAGTGTTGATTTGCCTGCCCCATTTCGGCCGATTAGACCAATGTTTTTACCTGGTGGAATGGCCAGCGAAAGATTACGAAATACGTATCTGCGCCCATTGGGTGTCAGGTAAGACTTGGTTACGTTTCTAAGCTCGAACACGTTTGACCCGTACTCAACCGTTCTTAGTGGAAATGAGGTGCATCCTGCGAGCGCGATAGGCGCCAAGCGACAGGAACATTAGTACTACAGTGACTGTGACAACATAAGCTTCGGAAACGCCGTCAACCGGAACATAATTCGGCAGAACCTCTGCGCGAATAAGCTCCAGCAAGTGCAGAAATGGGTTTAGTAAAAGTGCAGGCATCATCGCTGGTGGTAGGTAGGCCGGTGGAATTAACACGCCTGAGATAAAATACAGCGGGAAGAATGCCATTCTGATAATTATTTTAATGCTTGGAAGTGCATGTGTGATCATCGCGAAGAACATGCCCAAGCCAAACGCGAAGAAAAGCCCTAGGGCGAGTGTCGTTATCCATTCTAGAGGGCTGTGTACGGACATGTTAAAGCCGAACCATGCAAAGCCAAATACCAAAATGGCGTAGACAGTTGCACTAATGCATGTTTCAACTATCACTCGCGCCACATAAGTGTCGAGCGGTTTGATTTGTTTGTATCCGAATAGCGAACGGTTTTCGCGCAGACTATCCATCAAGCGCAATGCCGTATTTCGGTAAAGCAAAAACGGAGCCATACCAACTAAAACGAATACAGGGTATTCGACGTCAGCGACAGTGCGGGCGCGGAGCATCGCAAACAGGATGGAGAAGATAAGCAGGTGGCATACTGGTTCGAGCAGCAGCCATAAGGCTCCCAGGCGACTATCGCCAACACGAGACCGTGCCTCGCGAAGCACGAGGGCGAAGATGACCGATTTCTGGATCTGCAGAGACGAACGAGCTTTCAAGATGGCGACCGCAAAGCAATGCAGCGCGCCTAGGCACGCCGGAATTCATCTTCAGGAAAGGTTCGCCCTGGGGCGATTTCAGACGGATCTTCCGGACACTTCCCTGTTCTAAGGGGCGGAAGGGTAAGCGCGAGAGGGCGTAAGCGTCAAGCAAGACGCTGCAAATGCAACCGAAAGTTCTAATCCTTTAGCCGCATTCGAGACGAATGGCGTAGATTGATGGTGGCATATTGATATCGATTTGGGAAGTCGTGAACCTACAGATTTTTGTTTCCGACATTGCTTCACAGCTTACGCTGGACGGACCGTTTTGGAAGTGAATGGGTTCACACTGTGCAGCCAAGGCATGGGGTTTTGATGGGCAGTCGCTGACTGTAAGGTTTACGACCAAAAAGTGCACCCGACCCGCAGATTTTTGCAGCGATAATTGAGGGGTAGGGGTGCCTTCCGAAGGCGGAGGTAGCTTCAGGAAGCGTAATTTCAAGCGCAAGCAAACCTGCGACAGTGGCCGCGAAACCCATGTGTTTACAGCAAAATCCGCAAAATTATGGCACTCTGCCAGACCTCACTAGCCTTCTTGGCTTGACTTGTATCCGTACCAGAGCATCCGCCCGATGCGCCTGCCTGACCGTGAAACGATGAACATCCCTAACTTCAAGAAGTTGTTTATGCCTGATATTTCAGCAGACGCAGCCAGCCTTATCCATGCCATAGCCTCTGCCACTGCGGTCATCGCTGCGCTGATCGCCGCCAGTGCGATGATCATTGCCCATATGACCTCGGATGTAAAAAACCAGCAAGCCGAAGTGCCCGTTTCCCGGGGGGCGCAGGCGGTTACTGTCGTCCACGAGTCGGACGTGCAGGCCAGGCTGGAGATCGAGCAACTCATTGAGCAGAACGATGCGCTCAGGGCCGAACTGGAGCGCGAGAGGGCCGAGCGGTTGAAGCTGGAGGCCAGCCTGAAGCCCAGAGCGCTGACGCCGCAGGCGCATGATGCGTTCAAGGCATTGGCGGGCGAGCTGAAGGCTAAGACGCTGGCACCGGTGGTGTTGCTGAATATCCACAAAGATGACAAGGAAGCTGTGCGCTTTGCCAAGGAAATTGCCGTTGCGCTGACCAAGGCGGGCGTGCAGGTTCAGATCAAGCAGCTGCCCCTGCAAAAGCACAATACCGGTACCCAGGTGGTCGTTTATGCCGGGGTGGGCGGTGACGAGCTTGAGCAGGCATTCAAGACGGCTGATTTTGCCTCGGATATCAAACGCTCGGGGCAGAGCCCGCGGGTGAAGGTGGATGATGGGGATGCAATTGCCATTTCGGCGTTTATCAGTGTTTATCCGCGCAGTGAGATTTGAGCGGCGGGTGGGGCTGTGATCTTGTAGGCATGGGGTGGATGGCACCGGCGGTGCCGGTGTTCGCGGGCGCGCCCGCTCCCACAGTGTGGGGCTTGGCCACTGCAGTGGTTCGCCCTCGCCACGTCTGGCCTGATGAAGCCCATTTCTTCTGACTGCAAGCGAGGCATAGCCTCGCCTGGTCTCGCGTCATTCCCTTCAGTGGTGCCTGTTTTTCGCAATCTCGATGTCGTTCATCAGGGCTTTTGCGGTGGCCAGCAGGTAGTCCGCAGCGCCCAGCATCTTGTGGTCGTCTTCCATGTCGCCTTCGCGTACCAGGTGCTTGCAGTAGCCCAGCAGGACGGAGACGTGTTCATAGGCGTCATCGACGGGGACGCCGGGTTGGACGCGCAGCAGGTACAGGGTGGGGTTGCCGGCTTCGAGGAAGGTTTCGATGCCTGCGGTGAGGAGGGGAGATTGGTTGTTGTTTTTCATGGTGATATTCCAGTGCGTTGACAGAACCCACCACCTCGATCTTTCTCACGGACAAAGGTGGCAGCCATTGCGCGGGGTGAGAAACCGATGCACTGAAAACGGCCAAGCCGAAGCTTGCCCGCGAATGGCTGCCATTGAACAGTAGAGCAGCAGTGCACAACGGGTTCTCACACCCGGTCACCAACATGGCGACCCGGTGACGTTATCCCTGAGGCATTTCCCCGGCAATTCAGCTGCTTCTGACTGGCGCGTAGGATAGTTCGCTTGGTTGTCCGAGTTGAAGAGGTGGGGCGGGGTTTCAGGAAAGTCTGACGTGAGTAATGTGCATTCCAAGGCAAATATCTTCGCGGTGATTGTTGACCGTTGTTGGGGTGGGTTTACACGCGGACGGGGGGCTGCTGGCCAGTTTTTACTGGGTGGTCAGCGGGGCTGCGGCT
>NZ_JAUHUI010000023.1:0-85127 GCF_030418155.1 Pseudomonas sp. 2,4-D | reverse complement strand
GACTGGCCCGAAACAAACGTAGGAGCGGGTTTACCCGCGAAGCGCCGCGCGGGCGGCGCTCGATCTCACAGGCGCTGCAGGGGTTATGGCAGACACATCTCACCGCCAAAACCACCTCAAGACATACCCACCACACCTCCCCCTACAACAGCAAAAACCACCCCCCAAAAACAAAGCGGGGAGGCCTGACGGCCTCCCCGCTTCATCTACTTCCCTTACAGGCTAGGGAATGCGAACTGCGACGCTTCATGGCTGGCCCGCTGCGGCCAACGCTGGGTAATGGCCTTGCGACGGGTATAGAAACGCACACCATCCGGGCCATAGGCATGCAGGTCACCAAACAGCGAGCGCTTCCAGCCACCAAAGCTGTGGTAGGCCACCGGCACCGGCAGCGGTACGTTCACACCCACCATACCCACTTCGATCTCGTCGCAGAACAGACGGGCCGCTTCACCGTCACGGGTAAAGATGCAGGTGCCGTTGCCATACTCGTGATCGTTGATCAGCTGCATGGCCTGCTCCAGGCTATTCACCCGGACCACGCACAGCACCGGGCCAAAGATCTCCTCTTTATAGATGCGCATCTCCGGGGTCACCTTGTCGAACAGGGTGCCACCTACAAAGTAGCCATCTTCATTACCGGCCACACGGAAGCCACGCCCATCCACCACCAGCTTGGCGCCAGCAGCAACACCGTCATCGATGTAACCCACGACCTTGTCACGCGCTGCCGCAGTCACCAGTGGCCCCATGTCCAGGCCGCACGAGGTTCCGGCACCAATCTTCAGCGCCTTGATCTGTGGCTCGAGCTTGGCAATCAGGGCGTCGGCCACTTGGTCGCCCACGCACACGGCTACCGAAATGGCCATGCAACGCTCGCCACACGAACCGTAAGCCGCGCCCATCAGTGCACTGACTGCGTTGTCCAGGTCGGCATCCGGCATCAGCACTGCGTGGTTCTTCGCGCCCCCCAGGGCTTGTACACGTTTGCCACGCTTGGTGCCTTCGGCATAGATGTACTCGGCGATCGGGGTCGAGCCCACGAAGCTCAGTGCTTTGACTTCCGGCGCTTCGATCAACGCATCCACCGCTTCCTTGTCACCGTGCACGACGTTGAGAATGCCCTTCGGCAGGCCGGCTTCCAGCAGCAACTGGGCAATGTACAGGGTCGAGCTCGGGTCACGCTCGGAAGGCTTGAGGATGAATGCGTTGCCGCAGGCGATGGCCAGCGGGTACATCCACAGCGGCACCATGGCCGGGAAGTTGAATGGGGTGATACCGGCAACCACGCCCAGCGGCTGGAAGTCGGACCAGGCGTCGATGTTCGGACCGACGTTGCGGCTGTACTCGCCCTTCAGCACTTCTGGGGCCGCACACGCGAACTCGACGTTCTCGATACCACGCTTCAGTTCGCCGGCGGCGTCTTCCAGGGTCTTGCCGTGCTCTTCGCTGATCATCTGCGAAATCTTGGCTTCGTTCTGCTCCAGCAGTTGCTTGAAGCGGAACATCACCTGGGCGCGCTTGGCCGGAGGGGTGTTGCGCCAGGCCGGGAAGGCTGCCTTGGCCGAGTCGATCGCTTCCTGCACGGTTGCGCGGCTGGCCAGTTCGACCTTGCGAACGGCCTGCCCAGTGGACGGATTGAAGACATCGGCGGTGCGCTCACCCTTGGTAACCAGTTCGCCGTGAATCAGGTGCTGAACAATGCTCATGCAAAACTCCAGATAAACAAAGGAGAGCCAGGCGCACGCTACGGGCGCCTGGCATCAAAATCGGAAAGATCAGTCGATCAGGTTCAGGGTTTCGCCTACCGCATCGAACAGGCGGTCCAGTTCCTGCGGCTTGGTATTGAAGGTTGGGCCGAACTGCAGGGTGTCGCCACCAAAGCGAACATAGAAACCAGCTTTCCACAGCTTCATGGCCGCTTCGTATGGGCGAACGATGGCATCACCGTCACGGGCGGCGATCTGGATGGCGCCGGCCAGGCCGTAGTTACGGATATCGACGATATTCTTGGTGCCCTTCACGCCGTGCAGCAGCTTCTCGAAATGCGGCGCCAGTTCAGCCGCGGACTGCACCAGGTTTTCCTTCTGCAGCAGGTCCAGCGCGGCGAGACCGGCGGCACAGGCTACCGGGTGCGCCGAGTAGGTATAGCCGTGTGGGAATTCCACGGCGTATTCCGGGGTCGGCTGGTTCATGAAGGTCTGGTAGATCTCGCTGCTGGCAATCACTGCGCCCATCGGGATGGCGCCGTTGGTCACCTGCTTGGCGATGCACATCAGGTCCGGGGTAACGCCGAAGGCTTCCGAGCCGGTCATCGCGCCCATGCGGCCGAAGCCTGTGATCACTTCGTCGAAGATCAGCAGAATGTTGTGCTGGGTGCAGATTTCACGCAGACGCTTCAGGTAACCCTTCGGCGGCGGCAGCACGCCGGCCGAACCGGCCAGCGGCTCGACGATGACTGCTGCGATGTTGGAGGCATCGTGCAGCTCGATCAGCTTGAGCATTTCGTCAGCCAGCGCGATACCGCCCTCTTCCGGCATGCCTTTGGAGAAGGCGTTCACTGGCAACACGGTGTGAGGCAGGTGGTCGACGTCCAGCAGCTGACCAAACATCTTCCGGTTACCGTTGACGCCACCCAGGCTGGTACCGGCGATGTTCACGCCATGGTAACCACGGGCACGGCCGATGATCTTGGTCTTGGTTGCCTGGCCTTTCAGGCGCCAATAGGCACGCACCATCTTCAGTGCGGTATCGGCGCACTCGGAACCGGAGTTGGTATAGAAGACGTGATTCAGATTGCCCGGCACCAGCTCGGCGATCTTTTCCGCCAGCTGGAACGACAGCGGGTGGCCGAACTGGAACGCTGGGGAGTAGTCCAGCGTACTCAGTTGGCGGGTTACCGCGTCAGCGATTTCCTTGCGAGTGTGCCCTGCGCCACAGGTCCACAGGCCAGACAGGGCATCGAAGATCTTGCGCCCGTGGTCATCGACCAGGTAGTTGCCTTCGGCCGCCACGATCAGGCGTGGGTCGCGCTGGAAGTTGCGGTTGGCGGTGTAGGGCATCCAGTGGGCGTCCAGCTTGAGCTGGCTGGCGATACCCGCGGGGGCGGTTTCGGGCATGTTCATCGGCGGTTCCTCGGAAGACGATTAGGCAACGATGGATGTTGTTGCAGCTAAATTGGCACGGCGATAGAGTCTGAAAAAGCCTACATTTCTAACCTTCAGGCAGGCCGAGACTAAACTGATGAGCCGAAGACCCGATCCACTCGCCCAAGTCAGCGATTTCGACATCCGCCTGCTGAAGATCTATCGCAGCGTCGTCGAGTGCGGTGGCTTCTCCGCTGCCGAAAACGTACTGGGCATTGGTCGCTCGGCCATTAGCCAGCAGATGAACGACCTTGAACAACGCCTCGGCCTGCGCCTGTGTCAGCGCGGTCGCGCTGGTTTCTCGCTGACGGAGGAAGGCCGTGAGGTCTACCATTCAGCCCTGCAACTGCTCAGTGCGCTGGAAAGCTTCCGCACCGAGGTCAACGGCCTGCACCAGCATTTGCGCGGCGAGCTGAACATCGGCCTGACCGACAACCTGGTGACGTTGCCACACATGCGTATCACCCACGCCCTGGCGGAACTCAAGGATCGGGGCCCTGATGTGCGCATCCAGATCCGCATGATCGCCCCCAGCCAGGTCGAGCACGGCGTGCTCGACGGCAGCCTGCACGTTGGCGTCGTACCACAGACCAGCCCCCTATCGGGGCTTGAGTACCAACCGTTGTACAGCGAACGCTCGCTGCTGTACTGCGCGGTTGGCCATCCGCTGTTCTACGCCGACGACCAGCAGATAGACGACGAGCGCCTCAACAGCCAGGAAGCCATCACCCCCACCTTCCGCCTGCCGACCGACATCCAGGCGCACTACCAGGCACTGAATTGCACAGCCAGTGCTTCTGACCGCGAGGGCATGGCGTTTCTCATCCTTACCGGGCGCTATATCGGCTACCTGCCCGACCACTACGCCATGTTCTGGGTGCAGCAAGGCCGTTTGCGTGCGCTCAAGCCCAAGGAGCGTTTTTATGACCTGAGCCTGAGCTGGGTTACCCGCAAGGGCCGACGTCCCAACCTGGTGTTGGAAAGCTTTCTCGAAAGCCTGGCTGCGACACGTTGATGCCAGTCTGTGCCGCAAACGCTTGTCACTTCGGCACAGGCAGGTAATCTTGTCCCACAGCCGCAGCCACTGCCCCGTACGGAATCGTCCATGACCCTAGAAGTCCCTGCGCATCGCCTCTCCGCCTCGGGCAAGCCCGCGGGCCGTATCCGCCAGAAGAACGAACAGGCCATTATCCAGGCCGCCGAAGATGAATTCGCCCGCCATGGTTTCAAGGGCACCAGCATGAACACTATCGCCCTCAAGGCGGGGTTGCCCAAGGCTAACCTGCATTACTACTTCACCAACAAGCTGGGCCTGTACATCGCCGTGCTCAGCAACATCATCGAGTTGTGGGACAGCACCTTCAACGCCTTGAGCGTCGATGACGACCCCGGTGAAGCTCTGAGCCAGTACATCCGCACCAAGATGGAGTTCTCCCGGCGCAACCCGCAAGCTTCGCGCATTTTCGCCATGGAAGTGATCAGCGGTGGCACCTGCCTGACCGAATACTTCAGTGCCGATTACCGCGAATGGTTCCGCGGCCGTGCTGCGGTATTCCAAGCCTGGATCGAAGCAGGCAAGATGGACCCGGTCGACCCCGTACACCTGATCTTCCTGCTCTGGGGCAGCACCCAGCACTACGCTGACTTCGCCACCCAGATTTGCCAGGTGACTGGCCGCAGCCGCCTGACCAAGCAGGACATGGAAGACGCGAGCAACAACCTTATCCACATCATTCTGAAGGGCTGCGGCATCAAGCCGGCTGCCTGACCGTTCTTTATGCCTTCTACCCTGCTCGACCTCTGCGAATACCGCGAGGAAATCCGCAAAAGCCGCTTCATCACCCTCGCCGGGCCGATCAGCAGCGCCGCCGAAGCGATGAGTTTCATCGAACGTCACAGCGATCTGGCCGCTACCCACAACTGCTGGGCCTGGAAACTCGGCGCGCAGTATCGCAGCAGTGACGACGGCGAACCCGGCGGCACCGCAGGGCGGCCGATCCTGGCGGCCATCGAGGCGCAGGACTGCGACCAGGTGGTGGTGCTGGTTATCCGTTGGTACGGCGGCATCCAGCTGGGTACCGGCGGCCTGGCCAGGGCCTATGGCGGCGGCGCCAACAAGTGCCTGCAACAGGCGCCCAAACGCCTACTGGTGCAGCGCAGCAAGTTCAGCTGCAGCTGCAGTTTCAGCGAGCTGGCGCTGGTGAAGCTGCGTCTGGCCGAGGTTGACGGCCTGGTCCTGGATGAACAGTTCACCGCCAATGGTGTGGACTTGGTGATTGCCCTCGGTGACGCCCACCTGGCGCCATTGCAACAGCAATTGGCGGACCTGAGCCGCGGGCGTATTTTGCTCGAAGCACACTGAACATTGCCCACAACAACTGTGGGCCCGCCTGTGGATAAGCTTGGGGCACTCTCTTGCAGGCTAGTGATTTCGAGGCCCCCAGAGCTTTGATCATATTTTGATCACTATTTGATGACAGTCGTAAACTGCTGAAAGTGCGCGACTTATCCCCAGCGAACCGCCCATCCAAGCCGCCCCCCCTTGCTCACCTTGCACACAATAACTGTGGACCAGCTTGTGGATAACCCGTGTGCCAACAGACGAAGCGCCCGGCCCCACAAGGCCCAGACAAAACTGAACATTTTTTAACCAGATGCAAACCAGGCATGCGTATCCGCCATGACGTATGCTCAATTCCTTTCTCCTACACCGATAAAGGAATGTTCCTATGGCTAATTCAAGAACTGCCCTCATCATCGGCGCCTCGCGCGGGCTTGGCCTGGGCCTGGTACAACGCCTGCACGAAGACGGCTGGCACATCACTGCCACCGTCCGTGACCCGCAGCAGCCAGGCGCCCTGGCGAACGTGCCCGGTGTGCACATCGAGCAGCTGGAAATGAACGACACCGTCCAGCTCGATGACCTGAAGCAACGCCTGCAAGGCCAGGTGTTCGACCTGATATTCGTCAACGCCGGGGTTATGGGCCCCCTGCCGCAAGACCTGGAGGCGGTACGCAACAACGACATTGGCGATCTGTTCATGACTAACGCCGTGGCGCCGATACGCGTGGCTCGCCGCCTGGTGGGTCAAATACGCGAAGGCAGCGGTGTGCTGGCCTTCATGAGCTCGATCCTGGGAAGCGTCACCATACCCGACGGGGGCGAGATCTGCCTGTACAAGGCCAGCAAGGCGGCACTGAACTCGATGATCAACAGCTTCTTCGTTGAGCAGCAGCGCCCGGACCTGTGCGTGCTGGCCATGCACCCGGGCTGGGTGAAAACTGACATGGGCGGCGAGAACGCCGATATCGATGTGCTCACCAGCACCCGCGGCATGATCGAACAGATCAAGGCCCAAAGCGGCAAGGGCGGCCTGCGTTTCATCAACTACAAGGGCGAACCCTTGGTCTGGTGATTCACCAGGTCGCAGCCCGGCTGGGCGCATTGCCCGGCCGGCCCCTGTAGAATGGCCGCAACCGTACCTGATTGAGATGAACCACTATGTATGACTGGTTGAACGCCCTGCCCAAGGCCGAATTGCACCTGCACCTGGAAGGCTCACTGGAGCCCGAGTTGCTGTTCGCCCTGGCCGAGCGCAACAAGATCGCCCTGCCCTGGGCCGATGTGGAGACCTTGCGCGGTGCCTATGCCTTCAACAACCTGCAGGAGTTCCTCGACCTGTATTACCAGGGTGCAGATGTGCTGCGCACCGAGCAGGACTTCTACGATCTGACCTGGGCCTACCTGCAACGCTGCAAGGCCCAGAACGTGATCCACACCGAACCCTTCTTCGACCCGCAGACCCACACCGACCGCGGCATTGCCTTCGAAGTGGTGCTCAACGGCATCAGCCAGGCGCTCAAGGATGGCCGCGAGCAACTGGGCATCAGCAGCGGCCTGATCCTCAGCTTCCTGCGCCACCTCAGCGAGGATGAAGCGCACAAGACCCTCGATCAGGCCTTGCCGTTCCGCGATGCGTTCATTGCCGTAGGCCTGGACAGCTCGGAGATGGGCCACCCACCCAGCAAGTTCCAGCGTGTGTTCGACCGCGCCCGTAGCGAAGGCTTCGTCGCCGTTGCCCATGCTGGCGAAGAAGGCCCGCCTGAGTACATCTGGGAAGCCCTCGACCTGCTGAAGATCAAACGTATCGACCATGGCGTGCGCGCCATCGAGGACGAGCGCCTGATGCAGCGCATCATCGACGAGCAGATCCCGCTCACGGTGTGCCCGCTGTCCAACACCAAGCTCTGCGTGTTCGACCACATGAGCCAACACAACATCCTCGACATGCTCGAGCGTGGTGTGAAAGTCACGGTCAACTCGGACGACCCGGCCTACTTCGGTGGCTACGTCACGGAGAACTTCCATGCCCTGCACACCCACTTGGGCATGACCGAAGACCAGGCACGTCGCCTGGCGCAGAACAGCCTGGACGCACGGCTGGTTTGAGTAGCATGACGACGTTGCGCTCAACCGACCTGCAACGTCGCCACGCGGGCTATGCGATTGATCTGCTGGATACCCAGCGCCGAAATATGCAAAGCCCGCGAGTCCTCCAACTCGCGCATCCAGCCAGATTGAAGGAACAACCTGAACAAGGCCTGGCCCAGTACGCCCCCCAGATGCGGGCCCTGGTCATTCCATTCGGTGCAGCGGCAGATCACGCAACCTCGTTGCTGGTGTGGCGCCAGGGCATCGATGTACACCCCGACCAAGGCCAACTGCGCCCGCCCCTCGTCACTGACCCTCAAGTGCCGTCCGCTGCCTTCCAACCAGCCAGCCACCACCATGCGATGGTACAACTCACTGGCCAACTCCCCTCCCAGGTGATCGCCACAACGGCGCGCCCGGCGCATTGACAGGGGCAGCGACGATACCGGCGCTTCGGCACGCTCTCCCCTGGCGCTTTCCAGCTGTACGCTGGCCAAGGCCTCTACCGCTGCTCCGACCTGCGGGGTAGCCAAGCAGAAGTAACGTTTGCGGCCCCTGGCTTCATGCCTGAGCAAACCGGCCGACGACAGCAGCGAAAGGTGTGCGCAGGCTGACGATGAAGTCAGGCCAGTCATTATCGCGAGCTCATTGGCCAACCGTGGTGTGCCATCGATCAATGCCCATAACATGGCACTGCGCTTGGGGTCGGCCATCAGGCTGGCAATTTGGCTGATACTGCTGGCTGCGTTCATGTCCTTGTAACTCCCTGCAAGTTCACGGTGGGGATGCGATGGCCAACCCTGCCAGGGAAGCGCCTCTCGCTGGCACTGGCCTGGCTCGCCAGTATAAGCCGCAGAAAAACGCCGGTCAGACGACCAGGAGCCGTCGTACTCATGACGAAAAACCACTGGGTATGCCTACCCATGGCAAGCAACGAAGCGGCTTCGAAAACGCCCCGGAACCAAGTCAACCAAGGCACCGGTACGCCCACACCAACGAGCTGAAACATCTTGATGAAAACAAACTTGCAGCCATTTCAGATGTGGCCCACAGCAACCTTCCACAAATAGCGCGAAACAAAGCGAAGGTTCTGCGGGTTTGCAGGCATTGCGCCCAAAGTAGGAAACACCGCCAGGAGAATGCACACACTTACCGTCAGTCAGGACGCTGAAGCCGTGTCATGGCAGGCCGGCGGGCCAGCGCTACACTTGAGCGGCTCCCCTTCCTGGAGGTATGCCGCGATGAAAATTATCGTAAGTGCGTCGAGCCGAAACCCCGCCTGCCCCTGGCAAGTCCAGCTCGATCAGCATGTGGTCAGTTTCCGCAGCGAAGCTGAGGCGCGCGCCTTCGTCGCCACGCTGGAAACCAGGCTGCAGGCACCTCACCCCCTCATGCGGGAGCCTTGGCCTGCAGACGTCGGGTCAACAGCGCGACACTGACCACCAGCGCCCCGCACAGGCTGATCACGATTGCCATTGGCACCGCACTGCCGTCATGCAGCAGCCCGACCAGCGCCGCAGCACCCGCAGCTACGCTGAACTGCACACAGCCCATCAGTGCCGAGGCGCTGCCGGCACGCGCGCCCTGTCCACTCATGGCGCAGGCCGAAGCATTGGGAATGATGCAACCAAGGCTGGCGATACAGATGAACAGCGGCACCAGTAGCGGCCACAGTTGCGCAGGGCGCAACGCCGCCACGCCCAGCAGCACCAGGCCCGCAACCAGATACAGCCATACCGCACGGCCCAGCAGGAAGGCCGGCCCGCGTTTGGCCAGAAGGCGGGCGTTCACCTGCGCCACCAGAATAAAACCTGCGGCGTTGGTGCCGAACAGCCAGCCGTAGTGCTCAGCGGGCACGCCATACAGTTTGATGAACACGAAAGGTGAACCGGCGATATAGGCAAACATGCCGGCAATGGCGATACCGCCGGTCAGGGCATGGCCGAGAAAAACCCGGTCAGCCAGCAGCCGCAGGTACTGGCGCAAGGCGCCAGATAGCGGCTGGCGGGGTATATGCTCAGGCAGGCTTTCCGGCAGGCCCAGGCTTACTGCCAGCAGGCAGCCGGCGCTGAACAGGCTCAGAGCAAGGAAGATCGACTGCCAGCCGGCCAGGTTCACCAGCACCCCACCCAGCATCGGTGCCAGGATCGGCGCCAAGCCCATGACCAGCATCAGCTGCGAAAACACTTTGGCTGAAGCTACCGGGTCGCACTTGTCGCTGACGATGGCCCGCGAAAGCACCATGCCGGCACAACCACCCAGTGCCTGGATGAAACGCGCCACCACCAAGGTGTCGAGGTTGGGGGCGTAGGCACAGGCCAGTGATGCCAAGGTGAACAGCGTAACGCCGAACATCAGCGGTTTGCGTCGGCCAAAGCGGTCGGCAACCGGCCCATAGGCCAACTGCCCGATAGACAGGCCCAGGAAGTAGGCGGCCAACGTGGCCTGGACGTGTTTTTCATCGGTGGCGAACGCTTGCGCCATGGCCGGGAAGGCTGGCAGGTAAAAGTCGATCGCCAAGGGCCCGAACGCACTGAGTGCGCCCAGGATGAGCACCATTCGCAGGTTCATCAGGAATCCATAGCAGGCTAAGCAAGTGGCTGATTCTACCTGCTGTGGACCCTGTCAATGTGAAAACATTTGCAACACTGTTACCCCCGGTGGGAGCAATCAGGTCTTCAGGCGAGTTCGGCCTGATACCCCTCATCGCGAATCGCAGTGAGAATCTGCTCCTGCGCCAACTCGCTCTGCACACGCACCTGTTTGCCTGCCAGATCAACTTCCACCCTGGCTGCCGCATCCTGCTCCTGCACCGCCCGGGTCACGGCTTTCACGCAATGGCCGCAGGTCATGCCTTGTACATTGAACACTTGCATGGGGGTTACCTCCTTCAGGTTTTTCACAAGTCTCAAGCTTGCCATCAGGGTAAGGTCAAGCACCGCCTGCAAAACCCGGGGTGGAAATCAGCGCCCGCGTCGGCCAAGCTGCGCTTTTGACGATCAGGCAAGCAGGAGATTTTTCATGTTCAGGGCAGCATTGGGCGTCGTCGGGCTCTTGGGCGCACTGGCTGTGGTGCCACCGGCTTTCGCCGAGGGCAACTCGGCCTACAGCGTACTGATCATTTCCCGGGAGCGCCTGGAAGTGGCCACCAGTTGCGAAATCGGCGTGTACCTCAACGACCAGCTTTCCGGGCGCGTTTTCCAGGAGCAGTCCACCTCGTTCAACCTGCCGCCTGGCCCGGTGGATGTGCGCCTGCGCCTGCTGCCTGGGCAAATGCCGGGTTGCGCTGCAGGTATAGAGGACCAGCGCAGCACGCGTTTGAATCTGCAGGCGGGCCAGATCAACAAATACCGCATCGCCATGGGGCAATATGGGCTGGAGTTGAAACGAGCCGACCTGGGCTATTGACCTTGCCTGCGTGGCAAGGTTGATGCTGGAGGCCTGTCCAAGGAGGAGAGCCATGCCCGCATCCACCACATACGACCTGCCGATCTCCGGCATGACCTGCGCCAGCTGTGCTGGCCGGGTCGAGCGCGCTCTGCGCAAGGTCACAGGCGCTGAACAGGTCAGCGTAAACCTTACCACTGAAAAAGCTCGGGTTCTGGCCCCGCCTGCCAGCCTGCCAGCCTTGGTCGAAGCCGTGCGCGAGGCCGGTTATGGGGTACCAACCCGCACCCTCGAACTGCAGATAGGCGGCATGACCTGCGCCAGTTGCGTCGGCCGAGTAGAGCGCGCCCTGGGCAAATTGGCCGGGGTCGAGCGTGTCAGCGTCAACTTGGCCAGCGAACGCGCGCACCTCGAAGTGCTTGCGGCCCTTGATGACAATCTGCTGATCGACGCTGTGCAAAAGGCAGGCTACAGCGCCAGCCTGCCGCAATCGACCAAGGACGACCAAAGCACTATCCAGCGCCGCCTGCGCAACGAGCGCCTGGCAGTCGGTGCAGCCTTGCTGTTGGCCCTGCCGCTGGTATTACCCATGCTGGTACAACCGTTCGGCTTGCACTGGATGCTACCCGCCTGGGCGCAGTTCCTGCTGGCCACACCCGTACAGTTCATTCTCGGTGCCCGCTTCTACATTGCAGCCTGGAAGGCTGTGCGCGCCGGCGCCGGCAACATGGACCTGCTGGTGGCCTTGGGCACCAGCGCTGGTTATGGCCTGAGCCTGTACCAATGGGCACAGGCTCCTGCCGGCATGGCCCCGCACCTGTACTTCGAAGCCTCAGCCGTGGTGATTGCCCTGGTATTGCTGGGCAAGTACCTGGAAAGCCGCGCCAAACGCCAGACCGCCAGTGCCATCCGAGCCCTAGAAGCCCTGCGCCCGGAACGCGCCCTGCGCGTGGTCGACGGCGTGGAAGAGGACGTGGCCATCGCCCAGTTGCGCTTGGGCGACCTGGTACTGGTCAAGCCCGGCGAACGCTTCCCGGTCGACGGCGTGGTCGAAGACGGCAGCAGCCATGCCGATGAGGCCCTGATCAGCGGCGAGAGCCTGCCAGTGCCCAAACAACCCGGCGACAGCGTCACCGGTGGCGCCATCAATGGTGAAGGCCGGCTGCTGGTGCGTACCCAGGCGCTGGGCACCGAGACCGTGCTGGCGCGCATCATCCGCCTGGTGGAAGACGCCCAGGCCGCCAAAGCGCCGATCCAGAAGCTGGTCGACCGTGTCAGCCAGGTGTTCGTCCCGGCCGTGCTGTTACTGGCCCTGATCACCTTGATCGGCTGGTGGCTGGCTGGGGTACCGCTGGAAACCGCGCTGATCAACGCCGTCGCCGTGCTGGTCATCGCCTGCCCCTGCGCCCTCGGCCTGGCCACGCCCGCCGCGATCATGGCCGGTACTGGGGTCGCCGCCCGCCACGGCATCCTGATCAAGGATGCCGAAGCTCTGGAGCGTGCTCATGCGGTCAACCGCGTAGTGTTCGACAAAACCGGCACCCTCACCTCCGGCAGCCCGCGGGTGGTTCACAGCCAGGCGCTGGACGGCAACAGCGCCAACCTGCACCGCCTGGCCGGCGCCCTGCAGCGTGGGAGTGAACACCCGCTGGCCAAGGCGGTGCTGGTGGCCTGTGCAGAGCAAGGGCTGGACGTGCCAAGCGTTGCGGACAGCCAGTCGCTGACCGGGCGCGGCATTGCCGGTCGCGTTGAAGGCCGTGAACTGGCGCTGGGCAACCGCCGACTGCTTGACGAAAGCGGTCTGCAACCCGGCGAGTTGGCCGCCCAGGCCCAGGCCTGGGAAGCTGAAGGGCGCACACTGTCGTGGCTGATCGAGCGCAGCGCGCAACCGAGAGTGGTGGGCCTGTTCGCCTTTGGTGACAGCCTCAAGCCTGGCGCCGCGCAGGCCATCGAAACCCTGCACGCCCAACACATCAGCAGCCACCTGCTGACCGGTGACAACCGTGGCAGCGCCAAAGTGGTTGCCGAGGCACTGGGTATAGACGATGTGCACGCCGAAGTGCTACCGGCCGACAAGGCCGCGACCGTGGCCGCGCTCAAGCAGGATGGGGTGGTCGCCATGGTTGGCGATGGCATCAACGATGCCCCGGCGTTGGCCGCGGCCGACATCGGCATTGCCATGGGTGGCGGTACCGACGTGGCCATGCAGGCCGCCGGCATCACCCTGATGCGTGGCGACCCGCGCCTGGTGCCCGCCGCGCTGGAAATCAGCCGCAAGACCTACGCGAAGATCCGCCAGAACCTGTTCTGGGCCTTCATCTACAACCTGATCGGCATTCCGCTCGCCGCGCTGGGTTACCTCAACCCGGTACTGGCAGGTGCCGCCATGGCCCTGTCCAGTGTCAGCGTCGTCAGCAATGCACTGTGGCTTAAAACGTGGAAACCCACCAGCAGCACCCAGGAGGCGCCATGAATATCGGCCAGGCCGCCCGCCGCAGCGGGCTCAGCACCAAGATGATCCGTTACTACGAATCCATCGGCCTGCTCAAACCCGCCACTCGCAGCGACAGCGGCTACCGCCTGTACCAGGCGCAAGACTTGCACAACCTGGCCTTCATCAAACGCTCCCGCGACCTGGGCTTTTCCCTCGAAGAGGTCGGCAAGTTGCTGACCTTGTGGCAGGACCGCCAACGTGCCAGCGCCGATGTGAAGGCGCTGGCCATGCACCACATCGATGAACTGAACCGGCGCATCGAGGAGCTGGTGAGCCTGCGCGACACCCTCGGCGAGCTGGTTTCGCACTGCCAGGGTGACGACCGCCCGGACTGCCCGATCCTCAAAGACCTGGCCAATGGCGCTGGGGGCAGCTGCTGTCACTGAGCTGCCACACGCCTTTGGCATGCCATAAATGTCCAAACACGACCGAATAGTCACCAACCACGACTTTATCCAATAAATACGGGCGTTTTGGCTTCATAAAACCCGGATGCTGCCGATGTAGTTGCTACCTGCCTCGTGTGTCGAAAATAACAATTCCGGGAGCGTCGATGAGCATCAAACAGAAACTGACCTGGGCATTCGCGGTCATCGCCGGCTTGCCCATCGTTCTCGTAGCCACCCTGGTGGTCATCAACCTGCGCGGCGAAGCCCGCGACGGATTCCTCGACAGCAGCAGCCGGGAAATCCGCCAGGTCAGCAACGCGATGAACATCTTCTTCCAGGGGATCAACCAGAACGTCGAGTACATGGCTTCCCAGCCAATGGTTGCCGCCACGGGCAGCGAGCTGAACAAGTACATGAGCGCAACCCCGTCCTACGAACTGGGCGAGCAGGCCAGCAAAATTCTCGACTTCATGACTCGCCTGGCCAACTCACATCCCGCCTACGCCTACCTGTCCTACGGGGTGAATGACGGCGGCTACACCGGCTGGCCGGCCGGCCAGAAGTTTGTCAATTATGACCCACGCACGCGCCCCTGGTACCAACTTGCCATGGCCAACCCTGGCAAGACACTGCGTACCGGCGCCTACTACTGGGCCGCCGACGATGCGGTGCTGGTCAGCACCGTGCGCACCGTGGCCAACCAGCTGGGCAACCCCGGCGGCGTGGTCAACATCGACGTGTCGCTCAAGGGCCTGACCGAGATCGTCAAGCAGATCAAACTGGGCGAAAGCGGCTACCTGATGCTGGTGGAAAGCAACGGCAACGTGATGGTCGACCCGCGCGACGCCGCCCACAACTTCAAGCAGCTGGGAAGCTTTGGCGACGGTTATGCCAAGCTGGCCAAAGCCGGCAAAGGCCTGGTCGAGGTCGAACTCAATGGCGTGCACTACATGGCCAACGTCTACCCCGACCAGCAACTGGGCTGGACCTTCATCGGCCTGATCGAACAAAGCGAAGTGATGCAGACCACCACCCGGCTGACCTGGCTGATCGGCATCGTCGCTGTGGTGTTGGCCGCGCTGTTCGCGGTAGTCGGTGCGACCTTCGCCAAACTGATCGTGCGCCCGATCAACAGTGTTACCAATGGCCTGGAAGACATTGCCCAAGGTGAGGGTGACCTGACCCGCAACCTGGAAATCCGCGGCCGCGACGAAACCGCGCAACTGGCCAGCTGGTTCAACCAGTTCCTCGGTGCCATTCGCAGCCTGATCCAGCACATCGGCACGGCTGCCAGCAAGATCCTCAGCACTTCCAGCAGCTCGACCCGCGTCTCCAGCGACATGGCCGAGGCGGCCGGCCGCCAGCGCGAAGCCGTGGACATGGTTTCCACCGCTTTCCACGAAATGGTCGCCACCGCCAATGAAGTGGCACGGTCCTGCAGCCAGGCGGCGCAGTCGGCCGACAGCGGCCAGCAGCAGGCCCGCGAAGGGCAGCAACAGATCGATGCAGCAGTACACAGCGTTGATCGCCTGAGCCACGAAATCGAGCAATCGGCCCAGTCGATTCAACAGCTGGAGCGTGACAGCAACGCCATTCAGTCGATCCTCGGCACCATCCGTTCGATTGCCGAACAAACCAACCTGCTAGCCCTGAACGCCGCCATCGAAGCGGCCCGTGCCGGTGAGCAGGGCCGCGGCTTTGCCGTGGTTGCCGACGAAGTGCGGGCGCTGGCCAAGCGTACTGCCGACTCCACCGCCGAAATCGACGGTTTGCTGGGCAACCTGGCCAGCCGTACCGCCGAAGTGGCCGAGCAGATGCACGCCAGCCTGGAAGTGTCGCAGCAGTCGGTCAGCCGCATTGGTCTTGCCCGCGACAGCTTCGGGCAGATCCGTGAGTCGGTGGACGTGATCCGTGACATGAACACCCAGATCGCCACGGCAGCCGAAGAACAGCATCAGGTGGCTGAGGACATCAACCGGCACATCAGCCAGATTCACGGGGATGCGCAGTTGGTGGCCGAGCTGGCCCAGGCGGCGCGCCAGGACTCCGAGAGCCTGGCCGGGTTGTCCAATGAGCTGGATACGCTGGTGCGCAGGTTCCGCACCTGAAGTGTGGACTGTGCCGGCCCTTTCGCGGGTGGTAACGCGCCCCCCTGTAGGAGCGGGTTTACCCGCGAAGAGGCCGGCACAAGTAACCCTGAATTAAAGCTTCAACTCCCCCGGTGTTGCGCCAAACAGCTGCTTGAACGCCGCAATGTAGGCCGACGTGGAGTCATACCCACACCCCAGCGCCGCCTCGGTCACATTCTCCCCCGCCTCCAGCAACGCCAGCGACGACAACAGCCGCATGCGCTGGCGCCAATTACGAAAGCTCAACCCCGTCTCCCGCTGAAACAGCCGCATCAGCGTCTTCTCCGAACACCCCAGCTCCCGCGCCCATTGCTGTAAGGTCTGCGGCTTGTCCGGTGCAGCGATCAAGCCATTGCATAGCGCCAGCAAACCAGGATGGCGGGGCAAAGGCAGCGAGAACCCGACTTCCGGCAAGGTGCGCAACTGATCGAGCAGCACCGCTACCAGACGCGCCTCGGCGCTGTCACCCTCTGGGTAATCTGCCGGGAACAGGCAGAACTGCTTGATCAGCTCGCGCGCCAGCGGCGTGACTTCCAGCACTCGGCATTGTTCCGGCGCCCATGGGCAGGCATCGCGGCGCACATACAGGCTGCGCATCTCGGCTTGCATCGAGGTGATCACTTCATGCTCGGCATCGGCAGGGATCCATACCCCCCACTGCGGTGGGGCAAAGTAACTGCCGTCGCGTGTGTACACGCCAAGGACACCGCTGATGGCGTACGAGAACTGCACCCAGTCGTGCTGGTGACGAGTGGTCCACGAACCGGCGCCAAGGCTTTCGGCACGGGCGTAGAGAGGTCTGGGCAGGTGTTCCAGCGCGGGGATAGCGCGGGGGTGTCCGATCATCGGCATGGTATTTTCTTTTAGTTCTGACCAGACAAGCCTAACAGCTGGATCATGATCGAGGCACACGCCGCGTCTGCAGTTACCCTGGAGGTGCTTCAGCGCTCGACGATAACGGTCACCCCTTGCCCGCCTGCCGCACAGATCGAAATCAGCCCGCGCCCCTTACCCGCCGTCGCCAGCAGTTTGGCCAGGCTGGCCAATATCCGCCCACCGGTTGCCGCAAACGGGTGCCCGGCCGCCAGCGAACTGCCCTTGACGTTGAGTTTGCTGCGGTCGATGGCGCCAAGCGGCGCCTCCAGGCCCAACCGCTCACGGCAGTAATCGGCATCCTCCCAGGCCTTGAGCGTGCACAGCACCTGGGCAGCAAAGGCTTCGTGGATTTCGTAATAGTCAAAGTCCTGCAGCGTCAGGCCATTGCGTGCCAGCAAGCGCGGCACGGCATACACCGGCGCCATCAACAACCCTTCGCGCCCCGTGACAAAATCCACCGCAGCGGTTTCGCCATCGACCAGATAGGCAAGCACCTGCAACCCCTGCTGCTGCGCCCACGCCTCACTGCCCAACAGCACCAGCGAAGCACCATCGGTCAACGGCGTGGAATTACCGGCCGTCAACGTGCCCTGCCCGCTGCGGTCAAAGGCTGGTTTGAGTCTGGCCAACTGCTCAAGGCTAAGGTCGGGGCGCAGGTTGTTGTCCCGTGTCAGCGAAAGAAACGGCGTCAACAGGTCGTCCTGCCAACCCTCGGCATAGGCTGCGGCCAGCTTCTGGTGGCTAAGCACCGCCAATTCGTCCTGCTCGGCGCGGGCAACGCGCCAGGTGTGGGCCATGCGCTCGCAATGCTCGCCCATCGACAACCCCGTACGCGGCTCGCTATTGCGTGGTAGCTCGGGTTTCAGGTGGTGAGGCCGTAGCTTGAGGAAAGGCTTGAACCGCTCGCCAAGGCTTTTACCACGGTTGGCCTGCAGCAATATATGGCGCAAGCCTTCGTTGACGGCGATCGGCGCATCGGAGGTGCTGTCGACACCGCCAGCGATACCGCAGTCGATCTGCCCCAGGGCAATCTTGTTGGCCACCAGCAGCGCAGCCTCCAGCCCGGTACCGCAGGCCTGCTGGATGTCATAGGCCGGGGTCTGCGGTGACAGGCGCGAACCCAACACGCACTCGCGGGTCAGGTTCATGTCGCGCGAGTGCTTGAGCACCGCACCGGCCACCACCTCGCCCAACCGCAGCCCGTGCAGGTGATAGCGTTCGATCAAGCCTTCAAGCGCGGCCGTGAGCATCGCCTGGTTGCTGGCCGTAGCGTAGGCGCCATTGGAGCGGGCGAAAGGGATCCGGTTGCCGCCCAGAATCGCGACCCGGCGAGTTGAACGCATGCGCGTGTTCCTCCTGAAACAATTTGTTCGGTACAGCCTAGGTGTTTTTACCGCATTCGAACGACCCTGCCGCAAAGTTGGTCCACACTTTCAAGCTTGCCTTTCGGGAGACCCCTCATGAGCGATCGCTACCTCGGTTTTGCCAACTCCAATCTCGGCCGCCGCCTCGTGGATGCCCTTGGCCTGCCACACCCGGCGCCACTGGAGCGCTGGCAGGCTGGCCGCCTGCGGCCGGTGGAAGGTGCCCTGGTACTGGGTGGCGGGCCACTGGCGAAGCAGACCGAAGCCATCGCCCCGCGCCTCACTGACGAGGTATACAGCTTCAATGCCGACAACCTGCAGGCTGAAGCCTGGGTGGCCGGACTGGGGCCAAAAATCAAGGCCGTGGTATTCGACGCCAGTCACTTGTCCGACAGCGATGCACTGAAGCAGTTGCGTGAATTTTTCCAGCCGCTGCTACGCAGTCTGGCCCCATGCGCCCATGTACTGGTACTGGGCCGTGCACCGGAAGGCCTCGACGACCCACTGGCCAGCGTTGCACAGCGTGCCCTTGAGGGCTTCAGCCGCTCACTGGCCAAGGAACTGCGCAATGGCGCGACTGCCCAGCTGCTGTATGTCGCCCCCGGTGCCGAAGATCAGCTGGAAGGCGCCCTGCGCTTCTTCCTCTCGCCAAAGAGTGCCTTCATCTCTGGCCAGGTACTGCGCCTGCAAGCCTGCACCAGCCAGGTGGAGGACTGGACCCGCCCACTCGGTGGCCGCCGTGCGCTGGTCACAGGGGCTGCGCGGGGCATCGGCGCCGCCATTGCGGAAACATTGGCACGGGACGGCGCCGATGTGCTGCTGCTGGATGTACCGCAGGCCAGCCAGGACCTCGACGCCCTGGCTGCACGCCTCGGCGGCAAGGCACTGCCACTGGATATATGCGCGAGCGATGCGGCAACCCAACTGCTCGCGGCCTTGCCCGACGGCATCGATATCGTGGTGCACAACGCCGGTATCACCCGCGACAAGACGCTGGCCAACATGACGCCGGAATACTGGGACGCCGTGCTGGCCGTGAACCTCAAGGCACCGCAAGTGCTCACCCAGGCGTTGTATGACAACGGCGCGCTGGGGGAAAACGCACGCATCACCCTGCTGGCCTCGGTCAGCGGCATTGCCGGCAACCGCGGGCAGGCCAACTATGCCGCGAGCAAGGCCGGGCTGATCGGCCTGGCCCAGGCCTGGGCGCCACGGCTCGCCGAGCGCGGTGGCAGCATCAACGCCATCGCCCCCGGTTTCATCGAAACCCACATGACTGCAGCCATGCCCATGGGCCTGCGCGAGGCGGGCCGGCGCTTGAGTTCGCTGGGCCAGGGTGGGCGCCCGCAGGATGTCGCCGAAGCCATTGCGTGGCTCAGCCAGCCAGGGTCCGGGTCGGTCAACGGCCAGGTGCTGCGGGTGTGCGGCCAAGCACTGATGGGGGCTTGAACATGAGCCGACAATGGCACGACCTGCACAACCCGGCCGCCCGCGCCAGCCTGTACCTGCGCGCAGCCAGCAAACGTTCCATCAGCGGCGACCGGCTGCCGGACGATGGCCTGTGCTGTTTCATTCGGGTCCAGCCGGGCAATCTGGGGGCCTATCGAAGGCTTTGCCACTTTCCCGATGATGGCCGCCTGCCGGGGACCTATCCACATGTGATGGCGTTTGCCCTGCAATTGCAGCTGATGACGGCCGATGAATTCCCCTTCCCGCTGCTTGGTCTGGTACACCTGCACAACCGCATCGAAGTGCTGCGCCCGCTTGGTGCTGTCGAAGGGCTGCGCTTTGCGGTGTACGCGCACAACCTGCAGCGCCATGCCAAAGGGGGCACCTTCGACCTGGTCACCGAGGCTGAAGATGGCATCGGCCTGCTCTGGCGCGAGACCAGCCGCATGTTGGTGCGTGGCTTGGCCCTGGAAGGCGAGGCAAGTGAGCCCGCCGACCCTGAGCCTGGTCCGTTGCCCGAGGCCACCCGCTGGTACGCCGACAGTGATATCGGCCGGCGTTATGCCAAGGTGTGCGGGGATTACAACCCTATCCACCTCAGTGCCGTCAGTGCGCGGTTGTTCGGCTTTCCCACGGCCATTGCCCATGGCATGTGGACCAAGGCCATGGCCTTGGCCGCGCTGCGCGGGCACTTGCCGCACAGTGGCTATGCGTTTGAGGTGGACTTCCGCAAGCCGGTCAGGTTGCCTTCAGAGGTGGTGCTCAGTGCCAGTGAAGCGGGCCCTTCGGGCCAACTGCGCCTGGACGGGCACGGGGACGTGCTGCATATGGTCGGCCGTTGGGAGTGCCTGTAGGCCGGGCCTGTCCTGGCGGTATACGCTTGCTTTGCATCGGGCCTGGGCAGAAGCTATGCAGCAATAGGAGACCCCGATGAACCTGCAAGAACTCACCCAACGCCTGCATCAGATCCGCGATACCAATGACTGGCGCGGCTTCCACAGCCCGAAGAACCTGGCCATGGCCGCCAGCGTCGAAATGGCCGAACTGGTAGAAATCTTCCAGTGGCTGAGCGAGGACGAATCGCGCCAGCTGCCTGCCGACAAACTGGCCCACGCCGGCCAGGAAATCGGTGACGTGGTGCTCTATCTATTGCTGCTGTGCAGCGAACTGGGTCTGGACATGGACCAGGTGGTGCGTGCCAAGCTGGCCGACAGCGAGAGGCGCTTCGCCCGATGAACGACCGTCATTTCGATGAACTGGCCACCCGCTTTGCCGAAAAGATCTATGGCGGCGCCAAGGGTGCGATCCGCCTGGCCGTGCTGCAGGCCGACCTGGCCGAAGCGCTACCCGACCGCCCGCTACGCATCCTCGACATCGGCGCCGGGTTGGGCCACATGGCCTTGTGGCTGGCCGAGCGCGGCCACCAGCTGACCCTGGCCGAACCTGCGGCGCCCATGCTCGACGGCGCCAAGGCACGCTTTGCCGAAGCCGGCCAGACCGCGACCTTCATCCAGGCGCCCTGGCAAGACCTGCTCGGCCAGCTGACCGAGCGCTACGACCTGGTGCTCTGCCACGCCGTGCTCGAATGGCTGGCCGACCCCGAGAGCATCCTGCCGGTGCTGCACCAGCTCACGGCCCCCGACGGCTGGTTATCGCTGGCCTTCTACAACCGCGACGCCCTGGTCTATCGCAACCTGCTCAAGGGCCATTTCCGCAAGTTGCGCAGCAACCGGCTGGAAGGTGAAAAGCAGAGCCTGACCCCTCAGAAACCGCTTGATCCACGCGAACTCAAGGCGCAACTTGAGCCTATGTGGCTGGTTGAAAGCGAAAGCGGCGTGCGGGTGTTTCACGACTACATGCCCAAGGAATTCCAGGGCAAGGCCGAGCTGCTCGACCTGTTGGAAATGGAACTGGCCCACCGCCGCCACCCCACCTTCGCCGGGCTTGGCCGCTACCTGCACTGGGTCTGCCGCCCCCGCTAATCCGCCGCGCCGGGAGGAACACATGCCGTACCGTCTGTTGTGCCTGGCCCTGCTGCCCATTGCCCTGGCTGGCTGCCAGGGCAGCAACCCGTATGTGGCCAGCAGCCGCCCGTTACCACCGGCCCCCGCCCAGGCGGCCACCACCTTCGACGCCAGTGCTTACCCTGCGCCCGCTCGTGATTATGGGCACTACCGCAGCTGGAGCTGGCGCAACGGCCAGTTGCCCAGCGGCGCTGTCGATGCCGACCCGGCGCAACTGGCCGATGCCGTCAGCGGTGCGCTCGACCAGCATGGCCTGCGCCCCTCTCGCGCAGGCCCTGGCGACTTGCTGGTGAGCGCCGATATGCGCCTGGAAAAACGCTTGCGCCAAGTACGTGACTACGACACCTACGACCCCTACTACGGGCCGTATCCCTATGGGGGGGTCGGCTATGGCGGCTACCGCCACGGTTATGGAGGCTATGCCAGCGTGCCCATCGTGCGTACCTACGAGGTCGAAGTCCTGGTGGTGCGCATCGACCTGTACGACGCCCGCAGCGGCCAGCCGGTCTGGAGCGCCAGCGCCGAGAGCAGCAGCAACAAGGACTCGCCCCGCGAACGCGAAAGTGCCTTGCGCGACTCTGTGCACAAGGCGCTCAGCGGCTATCCTCCCAGTTAATAGCTAACGGAGAACCATCATGTTGCGCCGTCTCGTTCTACTGTCATTCGCGTTGTTGCTCGCTGCCTGCTCGAGCAACAACGTCCAGCAGGATTTCGATGCCAGCCGCGATTTTGCCGCCTACCGTAGCTGGGCATGGCAGGAGCCAGGCCTGCAGTACCGCCCGGATGACCCACGGATCAAGAGCGACCTCACCGAGCAGCGCATTCGCCAGGCGGTAGCAGACCAACTCGACCAGCGCGGCCTGCGCCCGGTACAAGGCGGAGCGCGGCCCGACCTGACAGTACGCACATACCTGATCGTAGAGCAGCGCCAACAACAGATCACCACCAACTACGGCGGTGGCTGGGGTGGCTACTGGGGCGGCTACTGGGGTGGCCCGATGTACAACGAAACCCGCAGTGTCGACTACAAGGTCGCCACCATCCAGGTCGACATGTTCGATGGGCGTGACGGCAAGCTGGTATGGCGCGGCAGTGCCGAGCAGATCATGAACAACTACCCGCCAAGCCCGGAAGAACGTAACAGCGCAATCCGCAACACCGTGGCCAAGGTGCTGGGCAACTACCCACCGGGCAGCAAAAAATAGCGTTGGAACGCGGCTTTTGCATGCACCGTGGCCCGGCGGGAGCGGGTTTATCCGCGAAGCAATTGGCCCGGTGCATGGCACCGGCTTCGCGGATGTTCGCGGGTGAACCCACGCCTACATAGATGGCGATTCCGAGTACGACTGCGTCACCGGCCTGGCCTGTGTCAGCTACGACAAAATCCATTCCACGCACGCCTTTTTTCCGATGCCAACCGCACTCCCCCGCACGTTCCCGTCTATCTTCTTTTAAGGAAACCTGACTGACCGGGTAGAAGTGTTCAACATTTGGGAAAGGCGACCTGCCAATGCAAAGCATTGTTCTCCTGCTGTGGCTTGCCTTGTGCTCCGAACAGGATGTGCGTCAACGCCAGATCTCCAACGTGCTGACCCTGGGGGCGGCTGGCTGCGCCCTGGCCTGGCTGTTCAGCACCGGTCACAGCTGGATAGGCGCCGAAGCCAGCGAGGCCGGTTGGGCGCTGGCCATCGTCATGCTGCTGACCCTGCCAGGCTACATGCTCGGCCGCTTCGGCGCCGACGACGTCAAGCTGATGGGCGCCCTGGCCCTGGCCACCAGCCCGCAATATGTGCTCGGCACCTTCATTGGCGCGGGTGTCACTGTACTGGTCTGGCTACTGACCCGCCGCCGCCTGTGGACTCTGCTCAACCCCAAGGTAAAGAAGCGTTTGCAGGCCCTGACCGAAGAAATGGGCGACAAGCAGGCATTCGTCCCCTATGTGTTATCAGGTTTTCTTCTAACGGCCGTATGGATCCAGTAAGCCTTCCAGTGGTCCGATAACCTGTACACGCCTTGTACATATTCGCTGAGTGCGACTATTTTTAAGCTGCCAGAGCGTCTGGCACGGGAGCAGGGCCGTACAAGAACAGGGAGTTGATTGTGTCCAGACCAGTGAGTGATGTAAAGGTGTTGGTGGTTGATGACCAACCGGTCATTGTCGAACAACTGAGTGAATTCCTCGAAACCAAGGGCTATACCTGCGTAACAGCCCTCTCGACCGACGAAGCGATCGAGCACTATGTGGCAGACCCTAGCATCGGCCTGCTCATCTGTGACCTGCACATGCCCGAACGGGATGGCGTCGAGCTGGTGCGCGCCTTGAAGGAGATCAATGGCAACAAGCGCATGTTCGAAGCCATCATGCTGACTGGGCGTGCCGAGAAACAGGACTTGATCCGCGCGCTACGCGAAGGTTTTGCCGATTACTACCAGAAGCCGATGGACCTCGATGAACTGCTGGCAGGCGTCCGCCGGCAGGAAGAGGCCTTGCTGGAGCGCCAGCGCAATCTTCGTGATCTGGGTGGGTTGAACCAGCGCTTGCAGGAACTGGCCGAGTCGGTGGACGAACTGTATCAGGACCTGGAAAAAGCCCGTGGCCAAGGCACCCACCGGCGTGCCAGTGATGCAGAAGAAAGCGAAAGCGAGCTGCCAGCAGCGTTCGAGAAGCTGTCACCACGCCAGCTGGAAGTGGCGCGACTGGTTAGCAAGGGCAAGACCAATTACCAGATCGCCTGTGAACTGGGCATTACCGAAAACACCGTGAAGCTCTATGTGTCTCAGGTATTGCGTTTGACGCATATGCACAACCGCACCCAGCTGGCTCTGGCGCTGACCCCCAGCTCGTCGCCCGTGCACCAGCGGTTCACGACCCATTGAGGAAGGCTCGGCACATCATTCTGGAGCGGCCTGCGCTGCGAGAGGCTGCTCCTGCAAGCCCATAGTTGCCTGCTACAACTGGATCGCCAGGTTCAACGACAGCCGAGGCCGACGGTCCAGGCTATCCAGCGCCACATCCGCCAACGGCTTGGCCACCTCCAGCGCCACATTGAACATATGCCCACCCCCTAACCGCACACCCAGCGCCACCGAAGCCAGATGGGCGTCCTCCACCGGTCCCCGGTTGTGCCAGGCCTGAGCGGTATCCACCACCGCATAGGGCTGAACCCGCGCAAGCCAGCTACTGCGCACGCTGTAGTTGAGCTCGTAGGCCACACCCCAACCCTTGTCACCGTCCGCCTGATCGCGCGGGTAACCGCGCCCGAAATTCTGCCCGCCAAACCCCGCTCGCTCGCTGTCGGGCAAGCGATCGTCACTCCAGTAAAACACCCCGGACACCACCCCCTGCCAGTTTTCCAACAGGGTGTCGCTCTGCAAACCGGAAAGCCGCAAGCGCAGGAAGTCGAGATCGTAGTCAGCATCGCTGCGTGCCCCCAGGTAGTCCAGCCCCTGATGGACCCCGGCACTGACGATACGCAAACGCCCCTGCTCCACCTTGCGCCAGTCACCTTCGAATGACAGCGCCCGCACATAGGTGTCGTACTTGCGAGACGGTGGCTGCTCGGCCATCCGGTCTTCATCATGCTCACTGACCGAGTACAGGTGGCCCTGCACCGCCAGCCACTCATTCGGCCTTACAACCACCGGCTGACGCAGGCCGATCGCATAGCGCTCACTGTCGTGCTCGCGGGTGATATCGCGGCCATCGTCCAAACGTATGCGCGTGCCGGGCTCGCTGCGGTAGCGCGACGCCGACAGCAGCAGTTGGCTACCGGCGGCGTCCAGGTACTGGCTGTAATCGAGACGCTGGTAGTAGACCCGGTCATTGCCAGGGGGCAGCAGCCAGCTGGCCGTGACGCGTTCGCCATGGCGGGTCTGGGCATTGCTGGCTACGGTGATCAGGGCCTGTGCAGCATCACGGCTGGAGTCGGCCACGGTCACAGCAGCGCTGAGCGGCGTGCGCCGCGCATGCACGGTCAGCCGGGCGACACCATCAGCAGCCCGCGCCACTGCCAGTTCGGCCTCTATCACGACCCCTGGCATGCGCGTAGCCAGGCCCAGATAGCGCTCCAGCGTTTCGCGGGTCAGTGGGCGCTCGGCCTCAATGCGCGCCAGCAACTGCTGCAAATACTCGCTTGCCGGCCCAATATCGCCGTCCACGCGGTAATCACGTACGTAACCTTCGACCAGCACCACGTTGACCCTGCCATCGGCCACATCCTGAGGAGGCAGGTAGGCATACGACAGCAAGTAGCCCTCCTGCCGGTAGCGTTGGGTCAGGCGCTGGGTGTATTGCTGCAATTCACCCAACGTGGTTTCGCGCCCGATCAGTGGCTGATAGTGTTCGCGCAGGTCGCCCAAGGGGAACACCGTGCCGCCCTCGAAGCGCACTTTATGCAGTACCAGCCGGGTGTTGGCCGGGGCCCAGTCGGGGTTTTCGATAGCCGCCCCGGCCAGCCGTATATGGGGGCTCACAGGGGAGTAATCCGTCATCGGCAGGTTGGCGCTGGGCAGACGCCGCTCGTATTCATGGCTGTCGAGAAACCCCGGCAACGGGTCGGCTTGGGCAGCAAGTGCCCAAAGCAGCAACATCAGGGGCACGACCAGAGGACGCATAGGGCACTCCATGTTCCCATGGGTTGCGGGGCACCAGCCGGTCACACCCGTTACTTGCAAGCGTAGGTGCTGGCCCGGCTGTCGTCGAACACCTACTCACTGACCTGGAACGCCACCCGCGCCGTCTGACCGCTTTCGTCCAGCGCGCTGAGTTCGGCCTGCCCGACCTGTGGCAAACGCAGCAACAGGCTGTCCTGCCCCTGGGTTTCCCCCAACGGCTGGCCGTTGAGAAACCACCAGCGCCGTCCACCACCACCCAAGGCAGAGACCTGCAATTGCAACGGTTCAGTGCTGGTGGCCGGGCGGCGCAGATTGTCGCCTGGGCGCACGCCGACAATCGACAGCGGTGGTGCACTGGCCGGCGCCTGCGGCGGGCAGGCCGGGTCGATGGCCGGCAAACGCGCCATGCGCCGCTCGACACGGGGTAGCCAAGGCTCCAGCGGCGCCGGCCACAGGGCGATGTCACGCGCCTTGGCGCCCGGGCAGCTACCATCGACCCGCAAGCCCTGCTCGTTGACCCACATTTTTTCGCGCAAGCCCAGGCCCAGCGGCTGGTCGGCTGCCTGCAAGGTTGGCGGCGTGGTGCCGTCCAGGGTCCATGCAAAGCGCTGACGCCGACAGTTGGTGTCCTGCTTGCTCATCGGCTGGCCCAGCGGCCAACAGATCGCCGCAACGCCGATATTCGCAGGTACCGGCGCTACCGGAACGCTGATGCCGCGTTGGCTGTCGCGATTGCTCAACAGATCGTGCACCTGCAACATCAGCGGCGCCGCCGACGCCAGGCCGAACTGCCCAGGCACCGGTGTACCGTCGGGGCGGCCAATCCATACACCGATCAGGTAACGCGGCCCAACACCAATCGACCAGGCATCGCGAA
This sequence comes from Pseudomonas sp. 2,4-D, assembly GCF_030418155.1. NCBI lineage: Bacteria > Pseudomonadati > Pseudomonadota > Gammaproteobacteria > Pseudomonadales > Pseudomonadaceae > Pseudomonas > Pseudomonas sp. 2,4-D. The sequence continues at coordinate 57,946 of NZ_JAUHUI010000023.1, read as the reverse complement.
AGCCGTAGCTGGTGCCGGTCTTCCAGGCCAGTAGCGGGCGCTGCACAAGTTCGGCGTGCGGGTCGCGGTCCGGGCGCGCCTGGCCACTGAGGATACGCCGGATGATCCACGCCGCCCCCGGTGACAGCAACCGGTGCTCCACCAAGGGGGCCTGTGGCTGCAAGCGCACCTGCGCACTGTTGCCACCTCGCGCCAGCGCCGCGTAGCCGCCGACCAGGTCCTCCAGCCGGCTGCCGGCACCGCCCAGGATCAACGACAGGTTGGGCTCGGCAAGGGGGGGAAGTATCAACGGCATGCCTGCCATGCGCAGTTGTGCGGCAAAGCGTTTCGGGCCGTAGGCCTCCAGCAATTGCACGGCGGGCAGGTTGAGCGACAGGGCCAGCGCCGAGCTGGCCGACACCGGCCCACTGAAACCCATGGAGAAGTTGCCAGGGCGATAGTCGCCATAGCGTCGTGGAACATCCTGCAACAGCGATTCGGAATGGATCAGGCCATCGTCCAGCGCCATGCCGTAAAGAAACGGCTTGAGGGTGGAGCCGGGCGAACGTAACGAGCGCACCATGTCGACATGGCCAAAGCGGCGCTCATCAGACAAATCTATCGAGCCCAGGTACGCGCGCACCGCCATGCTCTGCGCTTCGACCACCAGAATGGCGGCCGAGGTACGCTCCGGCAGCCGTGCGCGCCAGCCCAGCAGCAAGTCTTCAAGGCGCCGCTGAAGCGCAGCGTCAAGCGTGGTACGGATCAGCGGCGGGCTGTCAGCGCTGTTCAGGCGCCGGGCCAACAATGGCGCCAGGGCCGGCTCCTGGCGTGGCGCCAACACCAGCGGCTCCTCGGCTGCCTCGCGAATTTGCCGGGTCGGCCATACCTGGTATTCAGCCAGGCGCTGCAGCACCTTGTCCCGGGCACGCTGGGCACGCTCGGGGTGGCGGTCCGGGCGCAGCCGGCTGGGTGCCTGGGGCAGCACGGCCAGCAGTGCCGCTTCGGCAGGTGTCAGGTGCAGGGGCGACTTGCCCAGGTACGCCCAGCTGGCTGCCGCCACACCCTGAAGCGTGCCGCCAAAAGGTGCGCGGTTCAGGTAGATCTGCAGGATGTCGCGCTTGGACAAGTGCCATTCCAGCTGTAAGGTGCGCCATAGCTGGCGCAGTTTGCCGACCAGGGTACGGTCGTGCGGGTCGAGCAGGCGTGCCACCTGCATCGACAATGTGCTGCCGCCCGACACGACACGCCCGCCGCGCAGGTTCAGCCAGGCCGCGCGGGCCAATGCCAGCGGGTTGACCCCTGGGTGGTTGTAGAACCAACGGTCCTCGTAAGTCAGCAAAGCCTGCAGGTAAAGCGGCGAAACCTCTTCAGGGCTTACGGGGTAGCGCCACACGCCATCAGCATCGGCAAAGCGCCACAACGGCGTGCCGTCTTCGGCCAGCACTACCCGGGCCAGGTCGTCACCCGGCAGCGGCAACGGCCAGACACGGTCAGCCAGCCAGAACAGGCCGCCGAGCACCAGCAGACTGATCAGCGTGGCACGCAACAACCTGCCCGCACGGCAGCGTGGTCGCGCTAAGCTTGGCATCGGGAACCGTCCTGGCCAGGTAATGGCCAAAGGCTTTGGGACGACAACCTCGCCGATTTTTTCATCAGGAAGCAACTATGCATGTAGAAGGTTTTTTCGAGTGGCTGGGCCAGGCACTGGGGTCGTTGATCCGCTTCATCGTCGACGCATTGAGCGGGCTGTTCAACCTGCTGGCCAATGCCGGTGGCAACTTCATCGATGGCCTGTCGCGCACCTTGGGCATGGACACCTCGCTGCTGAGCATCCTGGCCCTGATCATCGGCCTGATGCTGCTGTACTCGGCAATCCGCGCATTCATGCGCGCCTCGATCATCCTCGGGATCATCTGGCTGGTGCTGGGGCTGTGGGTGATGAGCTGGGTGATCCACTGATCTGCGCGGTCTTTGTGGGAGCGGCCTTGCGTCGCGACAGGGCCGCAAAGCGGCCCCGACAATTCAAGCGGCGAAGCTGAAACCATGGGGCTGCTGTGCAGCCCTGTCGCGACGCATGGCCGCTCCCACATTGTCCACGTAGAGTGGGTCTCTAGCGGGCTTTCACGGTCATCTCCCCTTGCCCATCGCCCACGGCCTGCAGGTTCGGCCGATACATCGACTCGACCTGCGGCGGCGGCACGCGGTAAGTGCCCGGGGTCACTGCTCGCGCCAGGTACAGCAGGTGGGTGGTGCCATAGCCGTCAAGCTTGAGCGCGGCAACATAACGGTCATCACGGTACTCCTGATGCACCACGCTGGCATTCTGCATCGACTCGCGCCACGCCTTCACCGCACTGCTGGCGTTGTCCAGGCTGGCAGCGCTTTGCGCCAGGTTCTGGTTTTCCAGCTCCAGGCCTGCCGGCAGCAGATCCACCACCAACGCATCCGGCACGCGGTCCTCAGCCTTGAGCGCCAGGTGCACGAGCACAAGGTCGCCACTGCGCAGGTTGTGCAGGTCCAGCGGCTGGCCATTCATGCCCAGGTACTCTCTGTGAATCTGCATGCCATTGCCGCCTGCCGCAGGTGCCTGGCGCGGGTATCCGGACAAGGTCAGCTGCTGATAGAGCGTCTCAGTGCCTTGGTTCTGCACGCTCAGCGGTGAAGCCAGCAACGGGCCCTCAAGCTTCATACCGGCCTCGGCATTGTTCAACTCGCGCACTTCACCCGCACTGTCCAGGCGTGCCTGCCACTGGCCTTCGGGCTTGCCCAGCAGGCCACGGCCAGCGAGGAACAGTGCATTGCGCTCTTGTGTCGACAGCCAACGGTTGGCCGCCAGTTCATCCGACAAGGCGAACAGGCGCTGATCGACCTGGCTGCTGGCCAGGTTGCTTTCCTGCAGCAGCGCCAGGATCAGCGCCTGGTCACGCAGGGCGCTGCCGTAATCGGCCAGCCAGCCTTTGCCACGGCTGATGCCCAGGCCCGCCTGCAAGGCTTGCTCGGCACGCGGTTTGTCGCCCATTTTGTCCAGCGCCACCGCCAGTTGTACCAACGGCAGACCGGAGCGGGCATCGGCGCGACGTTCGAACAGGCCGCGCAGGGCGCCCAATGGCGCCTGCTGGCTGCGCGACAGCACCAGCGCCGCATAGGCCTGCACGGCAAAGCGCGTGTGGTCGGCATTCTCGCTGTAGTCGACTTCGATCAGGTTGCGTTCCTGCAGGTAACGCAGCAGGCGCTCACTGGCCTTCTTAAGTGCCTCGGCGGGTACGCCATACCCTTGGTCACGGGCACGCAGCAGGAAGTCGGTCACATAGGCGGTCAGCCAGTACTCTTCCTCGCTGTCCGAGCTCCACAGGCCAAAGCTGCCGTTGTAGCGCTGCATCCCCAGCAGGTGCTCGATGCCCATTTCGATCTTGCGCTTGCGCACATCCGCCGGCTCGCCCTTGATGCCCAGGCGCTTGAGGCTGTCGGCATCGGCGTACAGCGAAGGGTACAGGCCACTGGTGGTCTGTTCGAGGCAGCCGTAGGGGTAGGCTTGTAGCGCGCGAATCTGCTCGGCAAGGTTCAGCGGCGGCCGGCTCGACAAGGCCAGGCTGGCTTCCAGGCCAGCGGGTTCGAAGGCGGCCAGGTCTGCTTCGGGCAGAGTCCACGGCTGGTCCTTCAAGGCCACACGGTAGTGCTTGAGCATTGCCGGGTAGGCCGGGCGCACGCCCAGCGTCCACTCACGTTCGAACGCATTGACCGGCTCGTTCGGCAGTTGCAGGCCCGTCACCCGGACATGCACCTTGCCCTGCCCCAGCCCTCCCTGGGCCTGCACCGGAATCATCAGCGTCGAGCGCTGCCCTTCGGCCAGGTTAATGCTCTGCACGGCGTTGGCCGCCAGGCTCAGTTGCCCATCCGTGGTGATTTCGACGCTCAGTTGCTGGGCGCGGCCGGACAGGTTGGCCAGGTCCAGTGCCAGGCTGGTACGGTCGCCACCGGCCAGGAAGCGCGGGGCCGAAAGCTCGGCAATCAACGGCGCGGCGACCACGGTCTTGCCTTCGGCCATGCCGAAGTGCTCTTCGGTCCAGGCCTGGGCCATCAGCCGCAGTTCGCCGTTGAAGTCGGGGATGTCGACCGTGGCCTGGCCCTCACCCTTGTCGTCCAGTGTCACCGGCAGGCTCTGCTGGGCGACGATGGTTACCGTAGTGTTGGGTCGCTTGCCTCCCTTGGCCATCGCTGCATCGCCACCGAATGCCAGGCTGGCCAGGCGGCCTTGGCCGGCCTCTATCAACTGGCCGTAGATGTCCAGTTGATCGGCACCATAGGCCTTGCGCCCGAACAGGCTGGCGAACGGGTCGGGGGTTTTGAAATCGGTGATGTTGAGGATGCCCACGTCCACCGCCGACAACAACACATGCACCTGCTTGGGCACACTGCCATCGGCGTTGGCGGCCTTTATCTTCACTGTCAAAGGCTGTTTCGGGCGCATTTTCTCCGGCGCCTGCAGGCTCAGCGCAAGCTTGCGCTCGGCGCGGTCCAACGGCAGGTGCAGCACGCCCACGGCGCGCTTGGGCGTGGCATTGGCCTTGCGCTCACCAGGGCGGATAACCAGCGCGCTGACGTACAGATCGTGACGGGCCCAGGCCTTGTCCAGTTGCACGTCAAAGGTCTTGCCCTCGGCGGGCACATCGATCTCCTGCCACCAAAGCGGGCCATCGCTGGACTCGATCATCAGGTAGCCGCTGCCCGCAGCGGGCGGGGTGACGGTGACCTTGGCGGTAGCGCCATCGGTGTAGGAGGGTTTGTCCAGCGCCAGCTTGACCTGGTCCGGCCGCACCGCGCCGCCCTCAGCGTTGTCCTGGGCACGATAGCCGGCCCAGAAGCGCTCACTGGACACCAGGCCGGTCTGCGGGTCTTCGACCTCGACGCGGTACGGGCCCCACTCAACCTGGAAGCTGAGTTTGGCGGTGGAACCTGCCTTGACGCTGATCGTCTCTTCGTTCTGGGTCAGGAACTTCTCGTTGTAGGCGTAGCTCCAGCCGTCGCTTTGCGAGTAATTCCAGTAGTAATCGCGGCGTTCGCGAACAAGGCGCACCTTGAGCGCGTCGGCCGCCAGTTTGTTACCGTCGCGGTCGGCCACCAGGAATTCGAATTCCACGGGCCCGTCGCTATCGGTCTCCTCCCCTTCGAACAGGCCTCGCAGGCCCGGCAGGCGCTCAGCCGGCCAGATAGGCTGCTCCAGGCGCCGGGTGATCGGCCGTCCCCCCGACTCTTGCAGGCTGGCCTGCACGGTCAGTTGCAGCGGAGAGCGGGCTTCGGCCCAACGGCTTTCGATATCGACCACCGCCTTGCCGGCCTGGTCAAGGGTGACTTCGTCCAGTTCCAGGTCCTGGTTCAGATCGGTCTCGGTGACCGAGCCGAACTGGTAGCCAGGCAGCGCCGGTACTGCCTCGCGCAGCGGGCGTACATAGGCCTGACCGCTCAGGCGGTTGCCGGCGGCCGGCGCACCATAGAGGTAACGGCCATTGACCTGGATACGCGCATCTTCATCCGGCGAAAGCGGTGTGCTGCTGCCCTTGAGCTCCAGCGCGAGGCGCTCGGGCAGGAAGTCTTCGACGAGGAATTCATAAACCTGCTTGCGCCCGCCACCCAGGTCGAGCAGCAGTTGCCAACGGCCAGTCGGGGCCTCGGTGGCCAGTTGCAACTGGTATTGGTACAAGCCATTGCTGTCGGCTTCCCAGACGAACTTGCGGCTCACCTGTTCATCCGGGCGACGCACTTCCACGCTCACCGGCTGGGCTTTGACCGGCTTGCCGTCCTGGTCGCGCAGCAGGCCGTTGAGCAGCACCGTCTCACCCGGGCGGTACAGGTCACGCGGGCCGAAGATGAAGAACTGCAGCGGGTTGGCCTGAGGCCCGGTGATGTCGAATTCGGCCAGGTCCAGGGCTGCGGTGTTCAGGCGCAGCAGCGTGGTATGCACGCCCTGGGTGGCAATCAGAGTATCGGCCTTTGGCGTGATCGGCAGCTGGGCATGCCCCTTGCCATCGGTGGTGGCCTGGGCCAACAGCTTGCCCTTTTCGTCATGGATTTCCAGGTTGACGCCGCTCAGCGCCTTGCCGCCTTCCAGGGCTTGAGCAAACACGTCAATGCGGTCGCGGTAGCGGTGGGCCGACACGCCGATGTCGCTGAGGGTGAACAGGGTTGCCGGCTGAGAATAATCGTAGGTACCCGAGGCGCGCATCACTGCCAGGTACACGCCTGGCGCCTGCAACGGCTTGATGCCGGCAATCGGCAGCAACACGGTCTCGCGCGTGTTGCGCGCCGGGTTTAGATCGAAGCGGCCGCTGTAGACCAGCTCGGCCATGTCCAGGGTTTCCTTGGACTGGTAGTAGTACAGGCTGCTGTTGCGTCCCCAGTTGGCCAGGAAGGTCGAGAGCATGTCTGGCTTGACGCGGAAGAACTCGACATCCACTTTGTCGACGTTCAGGGCAATCACCGGCAGGCCTTCGGCCAGGCGGGTAGGCAGCAGCGAGCCGCGGCTGGCAAAGCCGATGGTCGGCTGCATGTCGCGGGTTTCCAGGCGGGTGATCGACTCGTTGTCCAGCTGCTTGCCGTTGACTGCCAGCAGCCCCTTGTCGACGGTCAGCACCAGCTTGCGCTGCGGCTCCAGGTGGCGCAGGCGCAGCTCCATCTGGTTGTCGGAGAGTTCCCAGGCGCCATCGAGCTTACCCTTGACGGTGTCGACCAGGTGCACCTTGGTGGCGAAGTCCTGCTTGGCATCCAGCGGTACGGAGAAGCTGATCGACAGCGTTGCTGCGCCATCGAGCTGCACTTCCGATACGTCCAGCACCGTGAGTTCGCGGCCCTCGTAGCGCTTGGCGAGCACGGCAGGGTCCTCACGCTTGGGGGCGGGGGCTTCGGCGGGCGCCACGGTTTTCTCGACCGGCGCCGGTTTGCCCGGCGTGGAAGAGTCACAGGCACTGAGCAACGCCAGCGCGCAGGCCAGCAACAATCCTTTGTTGAACATGAGATAGGAACTCTTGGGCAGCGTGTACGTGAGGGCAGCAACTATAGCGCAACGTCAGGTGCAGCACCCGGCGTTGCGCGCCAGGTCAGACCATGGTCGCGCTAAATGGTTGCCTGGTCGTTACACTGTGGCCATTCGTTAAAGGGGCCGCATTGCGCCCCTTCGCGGGCTTGCCCGCTCCCACAGGTTTGGCGCCGGCCGCAAGAGCAACACTTTCCTGTGGGGGCGCAAGCCCGCGAAGGGGCACACAGCGGCCCCAAAATCTCATGGAATGCACATGCCCCAACTCGCTGCCGACTGGCGCCACCGCCCCACCCACCGCAAGGTCTGGGCGCTGGCCGCGCCGATGATCCTGTCCAACATCTCGGTACCGCTGGTGGCGCTGGTCGACAGCACGGTCATCGGGCATCTCCCGCACGCCCACCAACTGGGCGCCGTAGCCGTGGGCGCCACCTTGTTCACCTTCATGGTCGGCCTGATGGGCTTCTTGCGTATGGGTTCCACCGGCTTCGCTGCCCAGGCCGCCGGCCGTGGCGACGGTGCAGCGCTACGCCAGGTACTGGTGCAAGGGCTGCTGCTGGCGGTCGGCTTCGCCCTGTTGATAGGCCTGCTGGCCCTGCCCTTCAGCCAGCTGGCACTCCATGCGATGCAACCCAGTGCAGCCCTGCAGCAATCCACCGAAGACTTCTTCCATACCCGCCTGCTTGGCCTGCCTGCGGCGCTGGCCAGTTACGCGCTGGTCGGCTGGTTCCTCGGCACGCAGAACGCCAGGGCGCCACTGGCAATCCTGCTGACCACCAACCTGCTCAACATCGCCTTGAACCTGTGGTTCGTGCTGGGCCTGGACTGGGGCGTACTGGGCTCGGCGCGGGCGTCGGTAATTGCCGAATGGAGTGCCGCCCTGCTCGGTTTGGCCCTGACCCGCCCGGCCCTGCGGGCCTACCCGGGGCAGATCATGTGGGCAGCGCTCAAGCGCTGGCAGGCCTGGAGGCCTCTGCTGGCGGTGAACCGCGACATCTTCCTGCGCAGCCTGGCGCTGCAACTGGTGTTCCTGCTGATAACCGTGCAGGGCGCGCGTCTGGGTGAGGCCACGGTGGCGGCCAACGCTCTGCTGCTCAACGGCCTGCTGCTGACTGCTTATGCACTCGATGGCTTGGCCCACGCCGTGGAGGCCTTGTGCGGCCATGCCATTGGCGCCCGTAACCGCGACACCCTGCGTCGCTCGCTGGTGGTGGCCTGCGGCTGGTCGCTGATCACCAGCCTGGGCTTTGCCGGGCTGTTCCTGCTGGGTGGGCACCTGTTCATCGACTTGCAGACCGACATCGAAAGTGTGCGGGCGGCGGCTTATCCATATTTGCCCTACCTGGCGTTGCTGCCGTTGATCGCGGTGTGGAGTTACTTGCTGGATGGCTTGTTCATCGGCGCGACCCGGGCGCGGGAAATGCGTAATGCAATGCTGGTTTCGGTGTTGATTGCGCTGCCGGTGGCAGTGGGCATGAGCGGGTTCGGCAACCATGGGTTGTGGATGGCGTTCCTCGGGTTCATGGGGTTGCGGGCGGTGACGTTGGGGTGGGTGGGGTGGCGGTTGCAGCAGAGGGGTGAGTGGATCGCATGACGGCTTGGTATCGCGGCCCCCTGTAGGAGCGGCCTTGTGTCGCGAAATGAGGGCAAAGCCCTCACCTGCTGACTCACAGCCACACACAATCCCAATGCGGATACTCGCCCGCTCGCCGGACCAGGCCAGCCCGAATCGGGTTGGCGATGATGTAGCGGGCAGCAGCCTTTACATCTTCTTCCTTGCGCAATGCCCGGTCATAAAAGCCCGGTTGCCAGATGTGCCGGCGATCAATGCCTTTACGGTAAAGCGCGCAGCTGCTTCGCGACTTGAAGGCACACATGAGATTGCCCAAGCTGGTTGGCCCCAGTTCGATCAGCCAATGCAGATGATCCGGCATCAAGACCCAAGCCAGAGAGCGGCAGCCCCCTTCATGATCGCTAAGGCGCAACTGCTGGATTACCGTCCGCGCAAACAAGAGGTTCTTGAGCAACGGAAGGCGATCGCGCGTGATGGTGGTTAGCAGGTAGAGCCTGCCTGGCTCCGAGAAGCGCCCTTGGCGCAAGCGGTGATTGCCGTGACGATCCATGTCTACTTCCTTTGAACATTGCGTTCAAGGGTAGGTGTCGCGATGACGGGCACCGTAGGCGGATCATTACCGCGTATAACGCGGTGAGGGCTGCGCCCTCAGATCGCGACGCAAGGCCGCTCCTACAAGAGGTCGCGACCCCATGTGATATCGCGGTCTCTGTAGGAGCGGCCTTGTGTCGCGATGGGCCGCAAAGCGGCCCCGGCAATTACGACGACAGGTAAGAAGACCGGGTCAACCCAAGGCGCAACGCATCCAGGTACTGCGTGCGTTCACGCGCAGTGATCTTGGCGCTGGCGACCTTGTCGCGGTAGTGCGTCATCAACTCTTCCGGCGACAGGTGCACGTAGCGCAGCATGTCCTCGATGGTGTCGTGGGTTTCGATACCGGCGTGGTACACGCTGCCGTCGGCATTCTGGTAGATGTTCACCGAATCGGTGTCACCGAACAGGTTGTGCATGTCACCCAGGATTTCCTGGTAGGCACCCACCAGGAACACGCCCAGCAGGTAATCCTCACCCTCCTTCACCGCATGCACCGGCATGCTGGTTTCGATGCTCTGCTCGTCAACGTACTGGTTGATCTTGCCGTCGGAATCGCAAGTCAGGTCCTGCAATACCGCACGCCGCATCGGCTCTTCGTCCAGGCGGTGCAGCGGGATGATCGGCAGGACCTGGCCGATGGCCCAGGTGTCTGGCAGGCTCTGGAACACCGAGAAGTTGCAGATGTACTTGTCGGCCAGCTTGTCGTTCAGCTCGTCCAGCACCTGGCGGTGCGAGCGCTGGCGGGCTTTCAGCGAGTTGTGCAGGCGGCGGCACACGGCGAAATAGCACTGCTCGGCCAGGGCCTTCTCGCCCAGGCTCAGCTTGCCATCGGCGTACTGCGCGGCCACATCACCCATGTAGTGGGTGGCGCGCCAGTAGGTCTCGGTGACCATCTCGATGTCGGTCGGGCCAAGCAGGTCGACCAGCCACTGCACGGTCTCGGGCAGGGCTTCCTTGTTCTCGATGGTCGGTACGTCGTCGTTGTGTTTCTCGACGTCGGTCACCTGGATCACCAGCATGGCGTGGTGCGCGGTCAGCGAACGGCCACTCTCGGAGAAGATGTGCGGGTGCGGCAAGCCCTGCGCGTCGCAGAACTCCTTGAGCATGCCTACCACCACGCCGGCGTAGTCGTCCATGTCGTAGTTGATCGAGCTGGCATTGCGCGAGTGGGTGCCGTCGTAGTCCACACCCAGGCCGCCACCCACGTCGATGTGGTCGACCGGCAGGCCCAACGCACGCAGTTCGCCGTAATAACGGATGGCTTCCTTGAAACCGTGCTGGTAGTCAGCCAGGTTGGCGATCTGCGAACCCATATGGAAGTGCAGCAGACGGATGCCCTGATCCAGGCCCGCATCGCGGAAGCGCTGCACCACCGAAAGCAACTGGGCGGCGGACAAACCGAACTTGGACTTCTCGCCACCGGTGTCGGCCCACTTGCTCGAGGCCAGCGACGACAGGCGAACGCGCAGGCCAACCTGTGGTTTCACCTTGAGCTCGGCTGCCTCTTCGATCACCAGGGCCACTTCCGACTCTTTCTCGATGACGATGAACACATTGTGGCCAAGCTTCTGGCCCATCAGTGCCAGGCGAATGAACTCACGGTCCTTGTAGCCGTTGCAGACGATGGTGCCGCCCTTCGGCGCCAGCGCCAGCACTGCCAGCAACTCGGGTTTTGAGCCGGCTTCCAGGCCGATGGAAACGTTTTGCGTGGCGATGATGTTTTCCACCACCGCTTCCTGCTGGTTGACCTTGATCGGGTACAACGCGGTGTACTGGCTCTGGTATTCCAGGCGCGCGATGTTGGCGTCGAACGCACCGGTCAACTGGCGCACACGGTCCTGCAAAATGTCAGGGAAGCGCACCAGCAAGGGCAGCGACAAGCCGCTCTGGCGCAGTTCGTCGACCTGTTCGAACAGGTCGATCGGAGCGCTTTGAGGGCCGTTGGGGCGTACTTCGACGCGCCCGGCTTCATTGATGGCGAAATAGCCAGCGCCCCAATGGCGGATGCCATAAACACTGCGGCTGTCGGCCACGGTCCATTGGCTACCATCGTCTTTGCGTGTGCGTCGTACGGACATTCAAGTCCCCTATAGATAAGTCGAAGACACTGCCCGCAGGCAGCGGGGCGAGTGTAAAAGCTGAAAATGACGATTCATCCGTGCTCAGGCATAGACTCTGACCACGGGAACGAGTTTAGAAAGCGCTGGGCAAAAAATCGCGCGATGGCCTCAGCCTCCGGACTTTTTCGCCTTGAAACCCTGTTTGGTCAGCTCGCCGATCAACAGCTCGACATGGTCGCCCTGGATCTCGATAACCCCGTCCTTCAGGGCGCCGCCGGTACCGCAGCGGCGCTTGAGCGTGGTCGCCAGCTCCTTGAGCTGGTCGGGCGGCAGCGGCACACCGGTGACGGTGGTCACGGTCTTGCCGCCACGGCCTTTGCTTTCGCGGCGCACGCGGGCAATGCCGTCGCCTTCGGGGATGATTTGCTGCTTGCAGGTGCAGGCGTCCACCGGCTGGCCACAGTCGGGGCAGTGCCGACCGGCGTCGGTGGAGTACACGAGACCGCCAAGGGCGGAAAAGGAAGAAGCTTTCTTGGCCACTTTTGTTCCTCGGTGCTGAGGACAAAAACTGGTCGTGCCTTGGGGTGGAGGCCGACCGCGAAGCCCCACTCTGGCAGGGGCGGCGCTACTGCTGCAAGAATTGCGGCAGCCCGAAAAGGGCGCGCAGTGTAACGATAAATACGGCGATTGCTAAGTACAGGATTGCGGCATTTTGCGAATCTTTTGCGACCATTCGCGGGCGCGCCCGCTCCCACAGGGACTGTGCAGCCCCCAAGCGCGGCGTTGCGCCCGTGAGAGACGGCGTCCGGTACCAGCAAAACGACTATCTCAGGCTTGCCTTATAGCGCTGCAACGCCGCCAACGAGTCCGGGCAATAAGGCTTGCTCAGGCTTTCCTGCTCAGCCTGTTCCAGACCGATGAAGCGCGCCTCGATCACCTCTTCCGGCTGCAACCGCAACGGTGCATCCGACACCGCCGAATACACCGCACACCACAAGCGGTTATCCGGCTGGTCAAAGTAGAACCGCTCGTGGAAGCGCAAATCAGCGCCTTCGATGCCCAGCTCTTCGGCCAGCTCGCGCGCGGCCGACTCGGCATACGCTTCCCCGGCCGTGACCATGCCGCCCGCCGCCACATCCCAATACCCGGGGTACAGCGCCTTGCTCAGCGTACGCCGGTGTACACACAATTCACCGGCACTGTTGAACAGCAGAATGAACGTGCAGCGACCGATCAGGCCACGCTCGCGCAGCTCGGCACGGGGCAAGGCGCCCAGTACCTGGTCGGTTTCGTCCACCCAGGTGACCAGCTCGCGGTCGGAAGCCGCCCGATGGGCGGCCTCGGTTGGGCTGATAGCCATCATCAACCCTGCGACAGCAGCTGACGCAGATCGATAACCGCAGCGTTGGCCCGGGAAATGTAGTTGGCCATGACCAACGAGTGGTTGGCCCACATGCCGAAGCCACTGCCGTTGAGCACCATCGGGCTCCACAGCGACTCTTGCGAGGCCTCCAGCTCACGGATGATCTGACGCACGCTGACGGTGGCATTCTTCTTCGCCAGCACGTCGGCGAAGTCCACCTCGATGGCACGCAGCAGGTGCGACAGCGCCCAGGCTTGGCCACGGGCTTCATAGAACACGTTGTCGATCTGCAGCCATGGGGTTTCCACCAGTTCCTCATCCACCTGCGGCGCCTGGCCGGCAACGACCGACTCGGTCTTCAGCGTGGTGTTGAGCTTGACCCGGCCAACGCTGGCCGACAGGCGCTGCGACAGCGAGCCCAGACGAGTGGCGACGTCACCCAGCCAGTTGTTCAGGTTGTCGGCGCGGGTATAGAAGATAGCGCCCTTGTCGCCGGCAGCCAGACGGGTCTGGTAGCGGGTCAGCGACTTGATGCCCTCTTCGAACTCCGACTCGCTCGATGGCAGGATCCAGCTCTTGTTGTCGAAGTTGAAGCGCGGCTCGGCCTTGGCCAGGTCGGCGTCTTCGGTGGACTGCGACTGCGAACGGGCGAAGTCTTTACGCAGGGCACGGGACAGGTCGCGGACCTGGACCAGCACGCCATATTCCCAGCTTGGCATGTTGTCCATCCACAGCCCTGGCGGGAAGCGGTCGTTGGAAATGTAGCCGCCCGGCTTGTTCAGCAAGGTGCCGGCCACGGTCTTGAGGGTTTCGACGGTGGTATAGCCCACCACCATCTGCTGGCCAGCACGTTCGGCTGCGGCCTGGGCGTTTTGCTGCACCGGGAACAGAGCAGGCTCCTGGCTCCAGTACCAGCCCAGGCCGATACACACCAGCAGGTACAACCCGATCAGGGTCCCCAGGGCACGGCTCCACAGGCCGCCAAGGTAGCTACGGGCGGCAGCGCCGCGCCCGTCGACACGCTCACGGGGCTCGGCTTTGGCCTCGCGGTTTTTCCAGTCCAGCATGGCTTTGTCCTTATCAGTCACGACGGTTCAGGGGCTTTGACCACAGGCCTGCGCTAGCGTGCCACGGGAAGCCCTAATGGCTGCACTATAAAGCAGACACCACCGTACGCATAAGCGACCATTCAGTCAGCAACTGAATATTCGTTCTGCCCGCTTTGTTGACGCAGGGCACTCACGCACGTGAAAAGAGCTGCTAGCATAGAGCCATCATTGCCCCAGCACATCCCAACCTATAAGTAGCCAGGACATGAGCCAAGCAGTCGAGCCGAGCCCGCAGTGCCCCGTCCAACAGTTGACGCGTAACGGCCTGCGCAAGGACGACCCGCTCGACCAGCTGCTGCTGCCCGTGCGCAAACCGGTGTACATCCTGCTGCAGGACCACGAGCGCGCCCAGCGCCTGGCCCAGCAACTGGAATTCTTTGGTCTGGTGGTGCAAGCGTTGCCCAGCGCCGCAGCGTTTCTCGCCTCGATCAGCGAGTACCCGCCGTCGGCCATCATCATGGATGTCGACTTCACCGGCGCCGGCCTGGGCTTGCTGCTGGCCGCTCAGGTGCAGCAGGGCCTGGCACGCGCCATTCCGTTGCTGTTCTTCAGCCATCACGAAGCCGACACCCCTACCCGCCTTGCCGCAGTACGCGCCGGCGGTCAGGACTTTCTCACCGGCAGCCTGGAAGCCTCCAGCTTGCTGGAAAAGGTCGAACTACTGACCAACACCGCCCCGCACGACCCGTTGCGCGTGCTGATCATCGACGATTCGCGCACACAGGCCATGTACACCGAGCGTGTACTGGCCGGCGCCGGCATGCTCACCCGCAGCCTGACCGACCCGATCCGCACCATGGCCGAGCTTGCCGACTTCCAGCCCGACCTGATCATCCTCGACCTGTACATGCCGGCCTGCACCGGCCCGGAGCTGGCCAAGGTAATCCGCCACAGTGACCGTTATGTGAGTGTGCCGATCATCTACCTGTCTGCCGAGGACGACCTGGACAAGCAACTGGATGCCATGAGCGAAGGCGGTGATGACTTTTTGACCAAGCCGTTTCGCTCACGCCACCTGATCACTACCGTGCGCAACCGCGCCGCCCGCGCCCGCCATTTGAAGGCGCGCATGGTCCGCGACAGCCTGACCGGGCTGTACAACCACACCCATATCCTGCAGCTGCTGGAAGACTGCAGCTTCCGCGCCCGCCGTGAGCAGCAGCCGTTGAGCTTCGCCATGCTCGACATCGACCACTTCAAGAAGATCAACGACCGCCACGGCCACCCCATGGGCGACCGAGTGATCAAGAGCCTTGCCCTATTCCTCAAGCAGCGCTTGCGCAAGACCGACTTCATTGGCCGCTACGGTGGCGAGGAGTTCGCCATCGTCATGCCCAATACCGCGCTGGATGCCGCACACAAGGTGCTGGACGAAATTCGCCGGCGCTTTGCCGAAATTCTCTACCCGGCGCAGCCGCGGGATTTGCAGTGCACCTTCAGTGCAGGGGTGGTGCAACTGGACGAGGGGCTGGATGCACTGACCATGGCCAGTGCAGCGGACGAGGCGCTGTACCGGGCCAAGCATGCGGGGCGTAATTGTGTCGTTCGTGTAGAGCCCTGAAATTCGCACTCACTGTGCCGGCCACACCACATGAAGGCACTGTGCCACTTTTTTTCTGACACCAAGCCCCTGGCGTCATCACCCCGTCACAAAATCGCAATAACTTCAGGCGCCTACCTCTCCCCTGCGCAGGAAGTTCGCGGCTATGCGGCTGAAGTGGCTGACCAATTTCAACACCCTGTTGCTGGTGACCGTGTGTATCGCCTTGGGCGTCACCCTGTGGTGGTCACAGCGCGCCCTCGAACGCCCCTACCAGCTGATGGAGCGCTATCTGGGCCTGTCCCAGCAGTTCCAGAACCAGGCAGCGCGCAATATCCAGGCCTATCTGGGCAGCGGCGATGCCTTGCGCCAGGCCGCCGCCATGGAGGCGAACCAACAGTTGCAGGCCGCACTGACGGACTGGCCGGTAGAGCTGGCCGAGAAGTTGCGCCCCAGCCTGGATAGCCTGCAGGCCTTCACCGCCAACGAACTGCTGGCCGCCGGCAAGCTGGCCGGCGACCCACAAGCCCTGCTGCTGCAAGCCGAGCGGGAGCTGGGGGCGAACTTCGAGCAGATGGCCAGCTACGCCCGCGACAGTGGCAACGCCGAAGCCAATCGCTACTTGCTGCCCTTGCTCGACGCCACCCTGCACCTGGGGCGGCTGTCATTGGCTCGCGACAAGCTGGTCAGCAGCGGCCGCCCGGAGCTGGCCGACGAGGTCGAGCGCGAGCTGCAACTGATCCGCGCCCAGGCCCAGACGGTCGACGGCCTGCCACTGCTCGGCGTAACCCGCACGGCCGAATCCGGAGCCGACGACTACGCTGCGATGATGGGCCTGGAATCCCAGAGCAGCGCCCAGCAGGAAGACATTGCCGTGGGCCTCAAGCGTGAATTGCAAAGCCTGCTCAACCGCTACCCGGCCGAACTGCAACGCACCCGCGAACAGATCGAGCGCCGCGCCGAGCTGGCCGCCACTACCGGCCAGCGCCTGGAAGCCGTACAACAGGCCATCGCCGCGCTGGAACCCGAAGTACGCGGCCAGCATGCGAAAATCGCTGCCGAGGTGCGCATCATCCAAGGCCTGATGATCGGCCTCATCCTGCTGATCGCCCTATTGATCGATACGCTGCAACGGCGCCTGGCCCGTACCCTGACCGGACTCGCCCCGGCCCTGTCCCGCTGGGCCGAGGGCGACTTCGCCCAAGCCATCGCCCTTGGCAAGACCAACCGCGAACTGCACGACATCCAAGAGTCGCTCAACCGCCTGCGTCAGTACCTGGTGGAACTGGTCGGCACCATCCGCCATAACGCCGAGCAGGTCGCCGGCAGCAGCCACGCCCTGGCCGGCATGAGCGCTGCGCTGCACGGCGGCGCCGAGCGACAGGCCGGCGATACCGGGCAGATCCGCGATGCCTTGGGCGAGCTGGAAGCGACCATTCAACAAGTGGCTGGTGATGCCAGCGCAGCCGCCGAGGCCAGCCGCGATGCCGGGCGTGCGGTGGAACAAGGCCAGGCGGTAATCGGCCAGAGCCTGTCGGGCTTGCGCGAACTGGTCGATGAAGTGCAAGGCAACGCCCGCATGATCGAACAATTGGCGGAAGAGTCGGCCACCATTGGCGGGGTACTGACGGTGATCCGCGCGATTGCCGAGCAGACCAACCTGCTGGCACTGAATGCCGCGATCGAAGCGGCCCGTGCCGGCGAGATGGGCCGTGGCTTTGCCGTGGTCGCCGATGAGGTGCGCTCACTGGCTCAGCGCACCACGGGGGCTACCGGCGAGATCCAGGCGTTGATCGACCGCTTGCAGCAGGCCGCCAGAAGTTCGGTGGCGGGGATGCGCGCGCAGCTGGAGCATGCCGAGGCCACGGCCAACCAAGCCCAGGCGGCGGATGGGGCGCTGGATGAGATTGTCTGTGCCATTCGTACCATTGCCGATACGGCGGTGCGGATTGCCGATGTCACGGCGCAGCAGAGTGGCGCGGTGAGCGAGATTCGTGACCACAGCGAGCGGATTCACGCGTTGGGTGAAGACAACCTGCAGCGCATTGGCGAGGGGCGTGAACAGGGCGAACAGCTGCTGAGCCTGGGCGGTGAGCTGAACCGGGCCGTGCGAGCGTTCAGGGTCTGAGTCGGCGGGTGGTCGCCAGGACAGGTGTAGCAACTGAAGAGGGTTTGACGTGATATGTGTTGCGTCTGGGAGATCGAGCGCCGCCCGCGCGGCGCTTCGCGGGTAAACCCGCTCCTACGTTTGTTTCGGGCCAATTATTCCTGCGCATCCGTTATCATGCCGGGCACGTTCCACCTCGCGAGTCCGCCATGCGCCGCCTGTTTTTCATGCTGTTCCTGCTGCTGGCCAGCCCTGCCTTCGCCGCAGGCCTGCTCGACAACCGCCCCAGCGCCACCCTTGGCGCCGCTTCGCTGGCCAACAACGCCGATTTCCTGCCGGTACACGAGGCCTTCAAGCTCAACCTGGTCCAGGCCGATGCGCAAACCATCAAGCTGCGCTTCGTCGCCACCGATGGCTACTACCTCTACCGCCACCGCTTCCAGTTCCGCACGGAACCGGCCGATATCACCCTGGGCACGCCGAACATCCCCAAGGGTGAGGCCAAGCACGATGAATTCTTCGGCGACGTTGAGGTGTACCACGGCGTGCTCGATATCGAGTTGCCACGCAAAGACCCACGCGCTTTCACCCTGCTGGTGGGCTATCAGGGTTGCGCCGACAAGGGCTTGTGCTACCCGCCGGAAACCGCACGCCTGAGTATCGATGGCGAAGGCGCTGCAAACACGCCAGCCACCGGCGAACACGGCTGGAACTGGAAGTCGCTGCTGCTGTTCTTCCTCGCTGGGGTCGGCCTGACCTTCACCCCCTGCGTCCTGCCGATGTTGCCGATCCTTTCCGGTGTGGTGCTGCGCGGCCAGGTTGGCGGCGTGCGCGGCCTGGCGCTGTCGCTGGCCTACGTGCTGCCAATGGCCGCCAGCTTCGCGGTGCTCGGCGCACTGATGGGCCTGTTCGGCGCAAGCCTGAACCTGCAGGCGCGCCTGCAGTCTGCCTGGGTGCTGGTACCTTTCGCGCTGTTTTTCGTGGTATTCGCCCTGGCCATGTTCGGCCTCTTCGAACTGAGGCTGCCCCAGGCCCTGAGCAACCGCCTGAACAACGTCGCCAACCACACCCGCGGCGGCTCGCTGCTGGGCGCAGCTGTGCTCGGAGTGCTCTCCAGCTTGCTGGTTTCTCCGTGTGTATCGGCTCCCCTGGCCGGTGCCTTGCTCTATATCAGCGCCAGCGGCGATGCCCTGGGTGGCGCGCTCAAGCTGTTCACCCTGGGTTTGGGCATGGGTGCGCCACTGCTGCTGGTGGCCACCGGTGGCGCGGCCTGGCTGCCCAAAAGCGGCCCATGGATGAACACGGTGAAAAACGCCATTGGCGTATTGCTGCTGGGGCTGGCCATCGGTTTGCTCAGCCGTGTACTGCCAGGCCCTGTGACCTTGCTGCTGGTCGGTTTCCTCGCCGCGGGTGTGGCACTGTTCCTCGGCGCGCTGGAATTCGTCGTCAAGACGACGGCCCAGCGCCTGGCGCAACTGCTCGGTCTTGCCTTGCTGGTGTACGCGCTGGCTTGCTGGTACGGCGCCCTCACTGGCCAGGGCGACCCACTGCGCCCACTGCCGGGGGCGTCACTGGCCGCCAGCGGCAGCCTGCCGGCAGCAAAAGCCGATGCCTGGCAGACCATTACCACACCTGATGCTCTGGACGCAGCCCTGGCGCAAGCCAAGGCCGCCGGCCAACCAGTGCTGCTGGACTGGTACGCCGACTGGTGCATCAGCTGCAAGGTGATCGAGCATGAGGTGCTCAACGCACCGCAGGTGCAAACACAACTGGCCGGCTTCAAACTGCTGCGGTTCGACATCACCGACAGTAATGCCGAGCAACGCACGCTGCTCGACCGCTACCAGCTGTTCGGCCCACCCGCCCTGCTGTTTTTTGCTGCGAACGGCAGCGAAATTACCGCTGATCGGGTGATTGGCGAGATAAATGCCGGTGAATTTGCGCAGATTCTGACGCGCGTGCGCGGCAAAGTCGGTCTATAACTTCCCGCGAGCCCGGAAAAATCCTGAAATGAGTGACCGGATTTAATTATTCGGTCACATACTTCGCGCGAACCTCGGACATCGTGCTGGCTATTGCCGGGAACTGGACACTTGCCGTTGCTTTACGGCACACTCGCCGCGCTGTGTCGAATTGCCCTACAAATCCAAGGAATCCGCAGATGGCAACGCTACTGGTGCTCCACGGCCCAAACCTCAACCTGCTCGGTACTCGCGAGCCAGGCCACTATGGCGCCGTGACCCTGGCTCAGATCAACCAGGACCTGGAGCAACGTGCCCGCGCCGCAGGCCACCATCTGCTGTACCTGCAGAGCAATGCCGAATACGAACTGATCGACCGCATTCATGCCGCACGCAACGAGGGTGTTGACTTCATCCTGATCAATCCGGCTGCTTTCACCCACACAAGCGTCGCATTACGTGACGCATTGCTTGCGGTGAGCATCCCATTCATCGAAGTGCACCTGTCCAACGTGCACAAACGCGAACCGTTCCGTCACCACTCCTACTTTTCCGATGTTGCCGTAGGGGTGATCTGCGGTCTGGGCGCCAGCGGTTATCGCCTGGCCCTGGAGTCCGCGCTGGAACAACTGGCTGCCAACGCACAGCCCAAATGATGAAAACCCTGGCCTAAGTGGGCCGGGGTTCGAGAGAAACGTTTCAGATACGTTTTTTGTATTTCGCCCCCTGACCGAACCTTTGGGAGTTGATGATTAATGGATATCCGTAAAGTCAAGAAACTGATCGAGCTGCTGGAAGAGTCTGGCATCGACGAACTGGAGATCAAGGAAGGCGAAGAGTCGGTCCGTATCAGCCGTCACAGCAAGACCCCAGCTGCCCAGCAGTTCTACGCACCGGCGCCTATGGCTGCCGCCCCTGCCGCTGCGCCGGTTGCCGCTGCTGCGCCAGCCGCCGAAGCCGCTGCTGCCGCCCCGGCCCTGAAAGGCACCGTGGTCCGTTCGCCAATGGTAGGTACCTTCTACCGCAAGCCTTCGCCGACCTCGCCTAACTTCGCTGAAGTTGGCCAGTCCGTGAAGAAAGGCGACACCCTGTGCATCGTCGAAGCCATGAAGATGATGAACCACATCGAAGCCGATGTTGGCGGTGTCATCGACGCCATCCTGGTAGAAGACGGCCAGCCGGTTGAGTTCGACCAGCCGCTGTTCACCATCGTTTGAATCGCGGAGAGCCAACGATGTCTGGGAAGCTCGAAAAAGTCCTGATCGCCAACCGCGGGGAAATTGCCCTGCGGATCCTGCGTGCCTGCAAAGAGCTGGGTATCAAGACCGTCGCCGTGCACTCCACTGCCGACCGTGAACTGATGCACCTGGGCCTGGCAGACGAGTCGGTCTGCATCGGCCCTGCATCGTCCAAGGATTCCTACCTGCATATCCCGGCGATCATCGCTGCCGCCGAAGTGACTGGCGCCACTGCGATTCACCCGGGTTACGGCTTCCTGGCGGAAAACGCCGACTTCGCCGAACAGGTGGAAAAATCCGGTTTCGCCTTCATCGGCCCGAAAGCCGACACCATTCGCCTGATGGGCGACAAGGTTTCGGCCAAGGACGCGATGATCAAGTCGGGCGTACCGACCGTACCGGGCTCCGATGGCCCACTGCCAGAAGACGAAGAAGTTGCCCTGGCGATTGCCCGCGACGTCGGCTACCCGGTGATCATCAAGGCCGCCGGTGGTGGCGGTGGTCGCGGCATGCGCGTGGTGCACAAGGAAGAGGACCTGATTTCCTCGGCCAAGCTCACCCGTACCGAAGCCGGTGCTGCCTTCGGCAACCCGATGGTTTACCTGGAGAAGTTCCTGACCAACCCACGTCACGTGGAAGTACAGGTACTGTCCGACGGCCAGGGCAACGCCATTCACCTGGGCGACCGTGACTGCTCGCTGCAGCGCCGTCACCAGAAGGTCCTGGAAGAAGCACCAGCCCCGGGCATCGATGAGAAAGCCCGTCAGGAAGTGTTCAAGCGCTGCGTCGATGCGTGCATCGAGATCGGCTACCGTGGTGCCGGTACTTTCGAGTTCCTGTACGAAAACGGCCGCTTCTACTTCATCGAGATGAACACCCGTGTGCAGGTTGAGCACCCGGTGTCGGAGATGGTCACTGGCATCGACATCGTCAAGGAGATGCTGAGCATCGCCGCGGGCAACAAGCTGTCGTTCCGCCAGGAAGACGTGGTGATCCGTGGCCACTCGCTGGAGTGCCGGATCAACGCCGAAGACCCGAAGAAGTTCATCCCGAGCCCAGGCAAGGTGAAGCACTTCCACGCCCCGGGCGGCAACGGCGTACGCGTCGATTCGCACCTGTACAGCGGTTATTCGGTTCCGCCGAACTACGACTCGCTGATCGGCAAGCTGATCACCTACGGCAAGGACCGCGACGAAGCCATGGCGCGCATGCGCAATGCCCTGGACGAGATCGTCGTCGACGGCATCAAGACCAACATCCCGCTGCACCGCGACCTGGTGCGTGATGAAGGCTTCTGCAAAGGCGGCG
The DNA here is from genome assembly GCF_030418155.1 of Pseudomonas sp. 2,4-D. Taxonomy (NCBI): domain Bacteria; kingdom Pseudomonadati; phylum Pseudomonadota; class Gammaproteobacteria; order Pseudomonadales; family Pseudomonadaceae; genus Pseudomonas; species Pseudomonas sp. 2,4-D. The sequence goes on along the minus strand of NZ_JAUHUI010000023.1, from coordinate 36,084 downwards.
TCAACATTCACTACCTCGAGCACAAACTGGCCAACCAGGAGTGATCGTGTAGTGTGATGTACCAGAACCCCGGCCCTGTGCCGGGGTTTTTTATTGCCTGCCAGAATCTGGGGCCGCGTTGCGGCCCCAGGGCTCTACCCCTTCATCCGCGGCATGTCGATGCGATGCTCATGCACTCGCCGATAAAGCGTCGCCCGCGAAATACCCAAAGCCCGCGCCGCATCAGCCGGCTTCCAGCGATGGCGAATCAGCGCGTCCAGCAACAGCTGCCGGGCCGGGCACGACACCCCGCTTTCAGCCGAGCCAACCGCTTCACCGCGCACCTCCTGCGGCAGATCCTGCAGCCGCACCTGCCCGCCTTCACTCACCGCACAGGCATACCGCAACACCTGCCGTAGCTGACGCAAATTGCCCGGCCAGCGATAAACCAGCAGCGCCTGCAGCGCGTCATCCGCCAACACCACATCCACCCCGCAGGCCGCAGCCTCTTCGTCCAGCAACTGGTGAATCAGCCCCAGCCGGTCATCACGCTCACGCAAAGGGGGTAGCTCAAAGCGGGCATTGGCCAGGCGGAAGTACAAGTCTTCACGAAATCGCCCGTCCTCCACCATCGCCGCCAGATCGCGATGGGTCGCACAGATCACCTGAATATCCACCCGCTCCCGCCGCGCCGCACCCAGCGGCGCCACCTCACCCTCCGCCAGCACCCGCAGCAGGCGGGTTTGCAGGTTCAGCGGCATGTCCCCGATCTCGTCGAGGAACAGCGTGCCGCCATCGGCCTGCTGCAACAGCCCTTGCATGCCTTTGCTGGAAGCCCCGGTGAAGGCCCCGGCCACATAGCCGAACAACTCGCTCTCGATCAGGGTTTCCGGAATGGCCGCGCAGTTCAGGGTAACGAACGGGCCATCACAGCGCTGGCTTTGCTGGTGCAGCTGCCGGGCGAATACCTCCTTGCCGGCCCCGGTCTCACCCAGTACCAGCACCGCCAGGTTGCAGTCCTTGACCCGCGTGGCCAACCGCAGGTGCTGCTCGATACGGGTGTCCTGGGCCTGTCGCAAAGGCTGCGCACGCTGGCGTTGCTGTGGTGCGCTGACCCGTCCATACAAACCGCCCAGACCAGGCAGACGCTGGGCGGACGACGCGCTCACCCGGCGCAGTTGGTCGATGTCGAACAGTTCGCCAATATGCTCGGGCAAGCGCCCCAGGCGTTCCACCAAGCGTTGCCGCGCCAGGCTGTTGATCGCCTGCAAGCGGCCATCGGCATCCCAGGCCAGCAGGTAATCGGGCTGGCTCTCCACATAGCCCGGCGTACCATGGGCGCGCATCACCCAGTGGCCTTGGGCGCTGTGCATGAAGAAGGCGTTTTCGATCTCGCGGGCCGTTTGCTCGACCAGTTGGCGGATCAGGTGCTGGCTGCGCCGATCGTCCGGCGACTGCAAGGCCGACACATCGACCACGCCCAACAACTCGCCCAACGGGTCGAACACCGGCGCCGCTGTGCAGGTCAGGCCGATGAAGGCGGCGCGAAAGTGATCGCGCTTGTGCACCGTGACCGGTGCCTTGCTGGTCAGCACCGCCGCCACGCCGCATGTGCCCTCCTCGCCCTCCGACCAGCAGGTCCCCAGATACAGCCCGGCCTTGCGACAGTCGTTGCGGATGGCCGACTCGACCCGGTAATCGATGGTGCGCCCTTGGGCATCGGTAAGCAGCACGCAGTAGTCAGCGCCGCGCACCCGCTCATGCAAGCGCGCCACGGCATCGCTGGCGATGCGCAGGAACAGCTCGGCGCGTTCGCGGCATTCGTTGAGCAGGCTTTGGGAAAGGATACGCGGCCCCTGCTGGGAACCGGGATCGAGGCGGTACACATCCATGGAGCGGCGCCATGAATCGAGGATCAGCGGTGGTACCGGCGCCTGCGGCAGGCGGTCGGCATTCTTCAACACCCTGCTGACGCAGTCCACATGGGCTCGGGAGTTCGCGGCAAGCATTCAGGCCCTCCGGTTCTCGTTACTGTTTTTATCGTTGTACGGCCATTAAGCGCCTCTGGGCATGCCCCGACAAGCACTGTGTGATTACCGGCTGGCTTGAGACGCAGCGTCTCAGTGTCTCGGCTAAGCAGGCCCGGCGCTGGCACCCGGCGTCTCGCCACCCTACCCGTGAAAACCTGCCCGAACACGACCAGAGCCCTCTAGCCCGGCTACTTCAGCCATCGCGAAGAAAGCTGGCACCCCGCTTGCTCCTGCCCTTGCAAACAAAAATACGAGGTGCGCCATGCCGCTACCCGCCCCGATTGTCGGGATCATTGCCAACCCTGCCTCTGGCCGCGACCTGCGCCGCCTGACCGCCAATGCCGGGCTCTATTCGAGCACCGACAAGGCCTCGGCTATACAGCGCCTGCTGGCCGCTTTCGGCGCCACCGGCATTGGCCAGGTGTTGCTGCCCATCGACATGACCGGCATCGCTGCCGCCGTGCTCAAGGCCAGCCAGGGCCCGGGGGCCCGTGACCAGCACTGGCCGGCCATCGAAATCCTCGACCTGCCACTGAGCCAGACCGTGGCCGATACCCGCCTGGCTACCCGGCGCATGGTCGAGCGCGGCGTGGCGATGATCGCCGTGCTGGGCGGTGATGGCACCCACAAGGCGGTCGCCGCCGAAGCCGGTGACGTGCCGCTGCTGACCCTGTCCACCGGCACCAACAACGCCTTCCCCGAACTTCGCGAAGCCACCAGCGCGGGCCTGGCCGGTGGCCTGCTTGCCAGTGGCCGGGTACCGGCCAGCATCGGCTTGCGCCGCAACAAACGCTTACTGGTGAACGTGCCTGAACAACAACTGATCGAGTGGGCCTTGGTCGAGGTGGCCGTGTCGCCGCAGCGCTTCATCGGTGCCCGTGCGCTAAGCCGCAGCGAGGACCTCTGCGAAGTCTTCGCCTGCTTCGCCGAGCCCCACGCCATCGGCCTGTCGGCCCTGTGCGGTCTGTGGTGCCCGGTGTCACGGCAAGACCCGCACGGCGCCTGGGTACGCCTGGCCCCCGACGCCGAACAGGCGCTGTTGGCGCCGTTGGCGCCCGGCCTGCTGCAAGCCTGCGGCATCACTGCCTGCGGTCCGCTGACACCCGGCGTCGCCCAGCGCCTGAGCCTCGCCAGCGGCACCCTGGCCCTGGACGGCGAACGCGAAATCGAATTTGCCGAGCATGACACCCCCACCATCACCCTCGACCACCAAGGCCCACTCAGTGTGGACGTCGAGGCCGTGCTGGCGCATGCCGCCCGCCACCACCTGCTGGCCGTCCCGCGCGGCCACCGGCTGCACCCTGCAAACCCGTGTTGAGACAACCCCGGAGAACAACAAGATGTCCAATCAACTCAGTACTGATCAACTGCTGCATGCCTATGAAGTCATGCGGACCATCCGCGCCTTCGAAGAGCGCCTGCATGTGGAGTTCGCCACCGGCGAAATTCCCGGCTTCGTCCACCTGTATGCCGGCGAAGAAGCCTCTGCAGCCGGGGTCATGGCCCACCTGCGCGACAGCGACTGCATTGCCTCGACCCACCGCGGCCATGGCCACTGCATCGCCAAAGGCGTGGACGTGTACGGCATGATGGCCGAGATCTACGGCAAGAAAACCGGCGTGTGCGGCGGCAAGGGCGGCTCGATGCACATTGCCGACCTGGAAAAAGGCATGCTCGGTGCCAACGGTATCGTCGGCGCCGGCGCACCACTGGTGGCCGGGGCGGCGCTGGCGGCCAAGCTCAAGGGCCGCGATGACGTGTCGGTAGCCTTCTTCGGCGATGGGGCATCCAACGAGGGCGCGGTGTTCGAGGCCATGAACATGGCATCGATCATGAACCTGCCCTGCATCTTCGTGGCCGAGAACAACGGCTACGCCGAGGCAACTGCCTCCAACTGGTCCGTAGCCTGCGACCATATTGCCGACCGCGCTGCCGGCTTCGGCATGCCAGGCGTCACCATCGACGGCTTTGACTTCTTTGCCGTATACGAGGCCGCCGGCGCTGCCATCGAGCGCGCCCGTTCCGGGCAAGGGCCGTCGCTGATCGAGGTCAAGCTCAGCCGTTACTACGGCCATTTCGAAGGCGATGCGCAAACCTACCGCGCCCCTGATGAAGTGAAGAACCTGCGCGAATCCCGCGACTGCCTCATGCAATTTCGCAACAAGACCACCCGCGCCGGCCTGCTCACGGCCGAGCAACTGGACGCCATCGACGCCCGCGTCGAGGACCTGATCGAAGACGCCGTTCGCCGCGCCAAATCCGATCCCAAGCCACAGCCCGCCGACCTGCTCACCGACGTCTACGTCGCCTACCCCTGAGCCGCGGATTACAAGAACAACAGGAGAACCACCATGGCAAGAAAGATCAGCTACCAGCAGGCCATCAACGAAGCCCTGGCCCAGGAAATGCGTCGCGACAGCACAGTGTTCATCATTGGCGAAGACGTCGCCGGCGGCGCCGGTGCGCCCGGCGAGGATGACGCCTGGGGTGGCGTGTTGGGCGTGACCAAAGGCCTGTATCACCAATTCCCCGGCCGCGTGCTTGACGCGCCGCTATCGGAAATCGGCTACGTCGGCGCGGCCGTCGGTGCTGCCACCCAGGGCCTGCGCCCGGTGTGCGAACTGATGTTCGTCGACTTCGCCGGCTGCTGCCTGGACCAAATCCTCAACCAGGCCGCCAAGTTCCGCTACATGTTCGGCGGCAAGGCAGTAACCCCGCTGGTGATGCGCACCATGTATGGCGCCGGCCTGCGCGCAGCCGCCCAGCACTCGCAGATGCTCACCTCGCTATGGACGCACATCCCCGGCCTGAAAGTGGTGTGCCCATCCTCGCCTTACGATGCCAAGGGCCTGTTGATCCAGGCGATCCGCGACAACGACCCGGTGATCTTCTGCGAACACAAGTTGCTGTACAGCATGCAGGGCGAGGTGCCGGAAGAGGTGTACACCGTACCGTTCGGCGAAGCCAACTTCTTGCGCGATGGCGACGACGTGACCCTCGTTACCTACGGGCGCATGGTGCATGTGGCGCTGGAGGCCGCCAACAACCTGGCCCGCCAGGGCATCGACTGCGAAGTACTGGACCTGCGCACTACCAGCCCGCTGGACGAAGACAGCATTCTGGAAAGTGTGGAGAAGACCGGCCGCCTGGTGGTGATCGATGAAGCCAACCCGCGCTGCTCGATGGCCACCGACATCAGCGCGCTGGTGGCGCAGAAGGCTTTTGGCGCACTCAAGGGCCCCATCGAAATGGTCACCGCACCGCATACCCCGGTGCCGTTCTCCGATGCCCTGGAAGACCTGTACATCCCTGATGCGGCGAAGATTGAAGCCGCCGTGCGCAAGGTAATCGAAGCCGCAAGGAGTGCCGCATGAGCCAGATCCATACCCTGACCATGCCCAAGTGGGGCCTGTCGATGACCGAGGGCCGGGTGGACACCTGGCTCAAGCAGGAAGGTGACGAAATCAGCAAGGGCGACGAGGTGCTGGACGTTGAGACCGACAAGATCAGCAGCAGCGTCGAAGCGCCGTTCAGCGGCGTGCTGCGCCGCCAGGTGGCCAAGCCGGATGAAACCCTGCCCGTCGGCGCGCTGCTGGCGGTGGTGGTCGAAGGCGAAGCAGAGGAGGCCGAGATCGATGCGGTGGTACAGCGCTTCCAGGCCGAGTTCGTCGCCGAAGGCGGCAGCGACCAGAGCCAGGGGCCGGCCCCACAGAAGGCGGAAGTTGGCGGGCGCCTGCTGCGCTGGTTCGAGCTGGGTGAAGGCGGCACACCGCTGGTGCTGGTGCACGGTTTTGGCGGTGACCTCAACAACTGGCTGTTCAACCACCCGGCGCTGGCTGCCGAGCGGCGGGTCATCGCCCTCGACCTGCCGGGCCACGGCGAGTCGGCCAAGGCCCTGCAGCGGGGCGACCTGGATGAGTTGAGCGAAACCGTGCTCGCCCTGCTCGACCACCTGGACATCGCCAAGGCGCACCTGGCTGGCCATTCCATGGGCGGTGCCGTCAGCCTCAACGTGGCGCGCCTGGCCCCGCAGCGGGTGGCCAGCCTGAGCCTGGTGGCCAGCGCCGGTCTGGGCGAAGCGATCAACGGACAGTACTTGCAAGGTTTCGTTACCGCGGCCAACCGCAATGCACTCAAACCGCAGATGGTGCAGTTGTTTGCCGACCCGGCGCTGGTCACCCGGCAAATGCTGGAAGACATGCTCAAGTTCAAGCGCCTGGAAGGTGTGGACCAGGCCCTGCAGCAGCTGGCAGGGGCGCTCGCCGACGGCGACCGGCAGCGCCACGACTTGCGCGGGGTACTTGGCAATCACCCGGCACTGGTGGTGTGGGGTGGCAGGGATGCGATCATCCCGGCCAGCCACGCCGAGGGCCTGGAAGCCGAAGTACAGGTGCTGCCAGAGGCCGGCCACATGGTGCAGATGGAGGCGGCCGAACAGGTCAACCAGCAACTGCTCGCATTCCTACGCAAGCACTAAGCCCTTTTCGTGAGCCTGGAGAACAACAATGAATGACCTGAGCCACACCCACATGCGCGCTGCTGTCTGGCATGGCCGCAATGATATACGTGTCGAACAGGTACCCTTGCCGGCCGACCCTGCGCCGGGCTGGGTGCAGATCAAGGTGGACTGGTGCGGCATCTGCGGCTCCGACCTGCACGAATATGTTGCCGGCCCGGTGTTCATCCCGGTAGAGGCCCCGCACCCGCTGACCGGCATTCAGGGCCAGTGCATCCTCGGCCATGAATTCTGCGGCCACATCGCCAAGCTTGGCGAAGGCGTGGAAGGCTATGCCGTAGGCGACCCGGTGGCGGCAGACGCCTGCCAGCATTGCGGCACCTGCTATTACTGCACCCATGGCCTGTACAACATCTGCGAACGCCTGGCGTTCACCGGCCTGATGAACAACGGTGCCTTCGCCGAGCTGGTCAACGTGCCCGCCAACCTGCTCTACCGGCTGCCGCAGGGCTTCCCTGCCGAAGCCGGGGCACTGATCGAACCGCTGGCGGTGGGTATGCACGCGGTGAAAAAGGCCGGCAGCCTGCTTGGGCAAACCGTTGTAGTGGTGGGGGCCGGCACCATCGGCCTGTGCACCATCATGTGCGCCAAGGCTGCGGGTGCGGCACAGGTCATCGCCCTTGAGATGTCCTCTGCGCGCAAAGCCAAGGCCAAGGAAGTTGGCGCCAACGTGGTGCTGGACCCCAGCCAGTGCGATGCCCTGGCGGAAATCCGCGCACTGACTGCAGGGCTGGGCGCCGATGTGAGTTTTGAGTGCATCGGCAATAAACATACGGCCAAGCTGGCCATCGACACCATCCGCAAGGCGGGCAAATGCGTGCTGGTGGGTATTTTCGAAGAGCCCAGCGAGTTCAACTTCTTCGAGCTGGTGTCCACCGAGAAACAGGTGCTGGGGGCGTTGGCGTACAACGGCGAGTTTGCCGACGTGATTGCCTTCATTGCTGATGGTCGGCTGGATATTCGCCCGCTGGTAACCGGCCGGATCGGGTTGGAACAGATTGTCGAGCTGGGCTTCGAGGAACTGGTGAACAACAAAGAGGAGAACGTGAAGATCATCGTTTCACCAGGTGTGCGCTGATTGCACCTTGAAGGCAACGTGGCACCTGTGGGAGCGGGTGGGCCTGCGAACAATGCAACACAGTGGCGGGCACCGGCTTTGCCGGTGTTCGCGGCTGAAGCCGCTCCTACAGGGCAAGGTTCCAAGGCCTTGCGCTGACACAGGGGCTCGCTGTCTCAGGATCCCATTCTGCGTCATACTCGGCAGACCTATTGCCCGGTCCTCGCCATGCGTCCATTGCTCCCCATTACCCTGGTCCTGCTGCTCGCCGCCTGTGGCGATGGCGAATCGCTGCTCCCGCCGGACGCACGGCTGCCTGACGGCGGGCGTTACCGGGGGCAGGTGGTCGATGGCCTGCTGCAAGGTGAGGGCCGGATCGACTACCCCAATGGCAGCTGGTACGCCGGCAGCTTCAAGGACGGCCAGTGGCACGGCCAGGGCGAATGGCATGGCCAGAACGGCGAGGTCTACCGCGGCCAGTTCGCCGAGGGGCTGTTTCAGGGCTTGGGCGAGCTGACCACTCCGGGCAGCCACTATAGCGGCACCTTCCGCCACGGCCGCCGCGACGGCGAGGGCACCCTCAAGCAAGCCGACCAGACATACCGCGGCCAGTTCAAGGACGACCTGTACGACGGCGCAGGCCAACTGGAGCTGGCCGACGGCAGTCGCTACCAAGGCCTGTTCGCCAAGGGCAAGCCCAACGGCGCCGGGGTGCGCAGCGATGCCAGCGGCAACCAGTTCAGCGGCCACTTCGTCAACGGCCAGCTACAAGGCGCCGGCACCTACGACAGCGTTGATGGCGAGCAGTACATCGGCGAATTCAAGGACAACCGCCTGGAGGGCCGAGGCCGCTACGAAAATGCCGATGGCGACGTGTGGATCGGTGAATTCAAGGACGGTTCGCTGATCGGCGAAGGCGAGTTGCTGGGCAGCGATGGCAGCCACTACAGGGGTGAGTTCGCCGACTGGCGTCTGTCGGGCCAGGGCAGCCTGCAACTGGCCGACGGCAGCAAGTATATCGGCGGTTTCCTGAACGATGCCTACCATGGCCATGGGCGGCTGATTCTGCCCAGTGGCAAGGTCGAAAGCGGAACATGGGCCAACGGCGTGCGCGTGCGCGACCAGAATGGCAAGCTGCTACCAGACCCACTGGACCTGGCTTTGCTCAACCAGGGCCGGCTGCTGGACGAGGCGCTGGCTCGGGTACCTCGCTCGGCGCCACCGATCCAGCTGTATAGCCTGGTCGTGGCCGGCGATGGCCAGCAAAGCGTATTCCTGCGCGAAGCCGACTACGTCAGCAACATGCTAAAGGTGCGCTTTGGCGCCCGTGGCCAAGTGACCCTGGTCAACCACCGCGACCACATGGCCACACGCCCCATGGCCACCCGCGAAAACCTCTCCCGCGCTGCCGCCACCCTGGCAGAGCGCAGCGGCCCCGAAGACCTGGTGTTCATCTACCTCACCAGCCATGGCAGCCAGGACCACCAGCTGGTGCTCGACCAGCCCCGTCTGCAATTGGCCGACCTGGCCGCTGACGAGCTGGCAACAGCCTTGGCGCCGCTGAAGGATCGCGACAAGGTAATCGTCATCTCCGCCTGCTATTCAGGGGGCTATATCGCTCCGCTCAAAGACGAGCGCACGGTCATCATGACCGCTGCCCGGGCCGACCGCGTCTCCTTCGGTTGCTCGGAGGAAGCCGACTTCACCTACTTTGGCGATGCCCTGTTCGCTGAAGCGCTGAACCAGACCGACGACCTGAAACAGGCGTTTGAACTGGCACGTGCCAGCGTTGCCGAAAGAGAACAAAGGGAAGGCTTCGAGGCCTCCGAGCCGCAGCTGTGGGCACCGCCGGCCGTGCTTGAGCACTGGCATCGCCTGCGCCAGCAACAAGCCGAAGAAGCGTTGCGTAACGCCACACAGGCCAACGTGAGGGAACAGGCAAAAATGCCCGGCACTCACTAGACTTGTGTGTAACAAGGGAGAGACATCATGTACTTGACGCCTCAGCATGTCCTGCTTGCCGGAGCCACCGGTCTGACCGGTGAACACCTGCTAGACCGCCTGCTCAACGAGCCCACCATCACCCGTGTCCTGGCGCCTACACGCCGACCATTGGCCGAGCACCCGCACCTGGAAAACCCGGTGGGCGACCCGGCAGTATTCCTTCCGCAACTGGCCGGGCGGGTCGACATCGCGTACTGCTGCCTGGGCACCACGCTGAAGCAGGCGGGTTCCGAATCGGCTTTCCGCGCAGTGGATCTGGACATGGTGGTCGCCTTCAGCAAGCGTGCCCGGGAAATGGGCGCACGGCATCTGCTGGTGGTCAGTGCAGTGGGCGCCGACCCTAAGTCGTCAATTTTCTATAACCGGGTCAAGGGCGAGATGGAAGAAGCGCTCAAGGCTCAGGACTGGCCACAGTTGACCATCGTGCGGCCCTCGTTCCTGCTGGGCGAGCGACTGGAGCCACGGCTGACTGAACAGCTAGTTGCGCCGTTTTCCCGGTTCATACCCGGGAAATACCGGGGAATCGAGGCTTGTACCCTGGCCCGTGCCCTGTGGCGGCTGGCGCTGGAGGAAGAAGACGGCGTGCGGGTCGTCGAGTCGGATGAATTGCGCAGGTTGGGCAGGATCTAGGCTTCGCCTGTGCCCGCAAAGGCCATCACAGGCCGCCGCTAGCCTGGAAGCCTATGCCGGCCGCTGTCAGCAAAGACAACGGCAGCAGCAGGGTATCGAGCAACATGCTGCCGGGCAGATCCAGGCGCGGATACGCCGGAGCGTCCGCCCCGTAATGATCCCGCGGGCAACACCCGCCATTGATCACATACAAATCCAGACGGGTACCGGCATACACCACCGGTGCGCCGGGCTTGTTGGCATCCAGCGTGCGCACCGTGGCGCACCCACCCAGCATCACCAGCGCCAGCAACCCTGCCAGTGCTCGCTTCAATCATCCACCCCGAAGTGGTGCTCGCCCCAACGCGGCAACATATCCTGGGGGATGTTCAGCAGGTTGAGGATACGCGCCACGACAAAGTCGACCAGGTCGTCGATGGTCTGCGGCTGGTGATAGAACCCCGGAGCCGCCGGCAAGATCACCGCGCCCATTTGCGACAGCTTGAGCATGTTTTCCAGGTGGATGGTGGAGAATGGCGCTTCGCGTGGCACCAGGATCAGTTGACGACGCTCCTTGAGGGTGACGTCGGCAGCACGCTCGATCAGGTTGTTGCAGGCGCCAGTGGCGATGGCCGACAAAGTACCAGTGGAACAGGGGACCACCACCATTGCCGCCGGGGCGCCAGAACCCGAGGCTACCGGCGACATCCAGTCTTCCTTGCCATACACACGGATCTGCCCATCGGCCGCGCCGGTGTATTCAGTCAGGAAGGCCTGCATCGCCTGGGGCTTGGCCGGCAACACAACATCCGTCTCGGTGGCCATCACTAACTGTGCGGCCTTGGAGATCAGGAAGTGCACCTCGCGGTCTTCGCGTACCAGGCAATCGAGCAGGCGAAGGCCATACTGGGCACCCGAGGCGCCCGTCATGGCCAGGGTAATGCGTTCCGGCCCGTTCACTTCAGCGCCTCGGCCAGCTTGCCGTGCAGGCCGCCGAAGCCGCCGTTGCTCATGATCACCACATGGGTGCCTGGGCGAGCCTGGCCTTTGATCCGCTCGATGATCGCTTCGAGGCTGTCAGCCACCACGCTTGGTACCTTGCACTGCGCAGCAGTGCCGGCCAGGTCCCAGCCGAGGTTGGCCGGCGCATACCAGATCACCTGGTCGGCGTCGTTGACGCTTTCTGGCAGGCCGTCACGATGGGCACCGAGTTTCATCGAGTTGGAGCGTGGCTCGATCACCGCGATCACAGGCGCCTCCCCCACCCGCTTGCGCAGGCCGTCGAGCGTGGTGGCAATGGCGGTCGGATGGTGGGCGAAGTCATCGTAAATGGTCACACCTTGTACTTCGGCAACCTTCTCCATGCGCCGCTTGACGCTCTTGAACGCACTCAGGCCGTCGATACCCATGGCGGGCACCACGCCTACATGACGCGCTGCTGCCAGGGTAGCCAAGGCATTGGCGACGTTGTGCTGGCCGGTCAGCGCCCAATCCACCACACCCTGCACTTCGCCCTCGAACAGTACTTCAAAGCGCGAGCCATCGGGGCTGAGCAGGCGGGCTTGCCACTGGCCGCCCTCACCGGTGGTTTGCACAGGTGTCCAGCAGCCCATGCCGATCACACGCTCCAGCGCTTGCTCGGTGGTCGGGTGGATGACCAGGCCTTCGCCGGGGATAGTCCGCACCAGGTGATGGAACTGCCGCTCGATCGAGGCCAAGTCCGGGAAGATGTCCGCGTGATCGAACTCAAGGTTGTTGAGGATCGCGGTACGCGGGTGATAGTGGACGAACTTCGAGCGCTTGTCGAAGAAGGCGCTGTCGTACTCGTCGGCTTCCACCACAAAGAACGGCGTGTCGCCCAAGCGGGCCGACACCGAGAAGTTCTGCGGCACGCCACCAATCAGGAAGCCCGGGCTCATGCCGGCGTGCTCCAGCACCCAGGCCAGCATGCTGCTGGTGGTGGTCTTGCCGTGAGTACCGGCAACGGCCAGCACCCAGCGGCCTTGCAGCACGTGGTCGGCCAGCCACTGCGGGCCGGAGACGTAGGGCAGGCCCTTGTTCAGCACGTATTCAACCGCTGGGTTGCCGCGCGACATGGCGTTGCCGATGACCACCAGGTCCGGCGCCGGATCCAGCTGGGCCGGGTCATAGCCTTGGGTCAGTTCGATACCCTGGGCTTCGAGCTGGGTGCTCATCGGGGGATAGACGTTGGCGTCGGAGCCGGTGACGCGGTGGCCAAGTTCCTTGGCCAGCACCGCCAGCGAACCCATGAAAGTGCCGCAAATACCGAGAATGTGAATATGCATGGTCGACCTCGCAAAACATCGAGGCAGGGTAGCCCAGGGCGCGACAAATCGCACCCGCTGTTTCGCTCAGTCGCCTCTGGTAATGCCGTGTTTGCGCAGTTTTCGATACAAGGTATTGCGGCTGATGCCCAAGTGCTCGGCGACGCGGGTGAGATGCCAGTGTTTTGCCTCCAGGACCTCCTTCAGCGCTTGCCGCTCCGCGTCGAGCAGAACCTCGGTCCCTACAGATTCACCCTCAATCTCTGCGGCACCGCCGGACCTGTGGGAGCGGGCTTGCCCGCGAACGAGGGCAACGCCCTCGCCCTCTATTGCCTGGTCGGACATCGTGGGCTCGCCCGCCCCCACGGGAGGTGGGCTGGTGCGGATGACGGCGGGGAGGTCCGCAAAGGTAATGCGGGCATCTTCGCAAAGCGCCACCAGGGTACGCAGCACATTGCGCATCTGCCGCACGTTCCCTGGCCAGTTAAATGCGAGCAGCGCCTGCCGCGCCCTGGGCTCGATGTCTATCCATTGCCCCTGCGTCTCCTGACGTAGCAGAAAGTCCAGCAACTGCGCCTTGTCACTGCGTTCGCGTACCGCCGGCAGCGCGACCTCCAGGCCATTGAGGCGGTAATACAGGTCCTCGCGGAAACTGCCCTGTTCAACCCGTTCCAGCAGGTCACGGTGCGTAGCACTGACGATGCGCACGTCCACCGCCTGTGGCTCTCCCCCGATCGGCACCACCTGGCGCTCCTCCAGCACCCGCAGCAGTCGGGTTTGCAGGGCAAGCGGCATATCGCCGATCTCGTCCAGCAGCAAGGTGCCGCCATCGGCCTGCAACAGCTTGCCACGCATACCCTCCTTGCGCGCGCCGGTAAAACTGCCGCCGCGGTACCCGAACAGCTCACTCTCGATCAGGCTTTCCGGGATAGACGCGCAGTTGATGGCGACGAACGGCTTGCCGCGCCGCTCACTGGCCTGATGCACAGCCTGGGCGAAGGCCTCCTTGCCACAGCCAGTCTCGCCGCGCAGCAGCAATGGCACATTGCGCTCGAACACCCGCACGCTGCGGCGAAAATCATTTTGCAACGCAGGGTCAAGCAGACAGACCAGCGGCTCCACTTCACCTGCGGGCCGCGGGTGGGCGGCCGGCACCGACCACACCGGCGCCCGGGCCTGCCCCCGCAGGCTAGCGAACACCTGGCGACCGTCCAGGGTACGCAGCGGCCAGACGGCACTGCCGCCGGGCGTGGCACGGCTGAACATTTCGTCATGGCTGCACGCGAAAAAGCACTCCAACGGTTTGCCCAGCACGCCGCCCCGTACCGTGCCCAGCAGGTTCAGTGCGCTTTGGTTGGCAGCGCAAATGCGCCCATCGCCGTCGAACGCCAGCAAACCTTCGCTGAACAGGCCGACCGACTCGGCTTGCAGGTGAAAACGCAATAACCATTGCTGCTCGAAATGGCGCAGGAAATAGCAGCTTTCGATCATCTTCGCCGAAAGGTTGACCAACGCCATGGTGTGGAACTGGCTTTGCCGCGATACATCGGGGCGCGCAGAGGACACGTCGAGTACCGCCAGCAGGTCGCCATGCGGGTCGAACACCGGGCTGGCCGAGCAGGTCAGCCCGGTGTGACGGCCACGGAAGTGCTCGTTCTGATGGATGGTCAGCGCCTGGCGCTCGACCAGGCAGGTGCCGATGCCATTGGTGCCCTCGCGCGCCTCGCTCCAGTCGGCGCCCAACCACAGCCCGGCACGCTCGAAGCTACGCCGCTCGGCGGGGGCACTGACGCAGTTGAGGATCACCCCGCGGGCGTCGGTCAGCAGCACCGCGTGGCCTGCGCCGGAAAGCTGCTGGTGCAGGCTGTTCATTTCATGGTCGGCAATTTGCAGCACCTGATGCAGGCGCTCGCGGCTTTCCAGCAGGCGCCCATGCTCAAGCACCACCGGCGCTTCGATCACCGTCGGGTCGAGGTGGTAATCCTCCAGGCAGCGCAGCCAGGAGCGGGCGATGGACGGGTCACTGCCGCCCTCCCCGGCCCCACCATGGGCAACGCTATGAACCTGCCGGGCATGGCGCGTGAAGTGATTGCTCTGCATTGTTGTAATTCTCCGCAGATAGAGCGTCAGCCCAGCATCCTCCACCCGGGTAGGCTTTGCAATGCACACGCCTGCGATGTGTCGCAAACGGCACAAAATGTCACCCCAGGCGTACCGACACCGGTACAGCGGCTCTTGATCAGCCCCGTAAAAATGACCCAAGTCATTGATTTGCCTGGCGTGGCCAACACTGGCCCAACCCTTGCTCTATGCTTTTCAACTCCCTAAAAAACACAATACCAAGGAGACACACCATGCGTTATGCACATCCCGGAACCGAAGGCGCGAAGGTTTCCTTCAAGAGCCGCTACGGCAACTACATCGGTGGTGAGTTCGTTACTCCGGTAAAGGGGCAGTACTTCGAAAATACCTCCCCGGTGAATGGCAAGCTGATCGCTGAATTCCCCCGCTCTACTGCCGAAGACATCGAGAAGGCCCTGGATGCCGCCCATGCTGCGGCCGACGCCTGGGGCCGCACTTCAGTGCAGGATCGCTCCAACGTTCTGCTGAAGATCGCCGACCGCATCGAGCAGAACCTCGAACTGCTGGCCATTACCGAAACCTGGGACAACGGCAAGCCGATCCGCGAGACCCTCAACGCCGACATTCCGCTGGCCGTCGACCACTTCCGCTATTTCGCTGGCTGCATCCGCGCCCAGGAAGGCGGCGCTGCCGAAATCAATGAAGGCACCGTGGCCTACCACATCCACGAGCCACTGGGCGTGGTCGGACAGATCATCCCCTGGAACTTCCCGATCCTGATGGCTGCCTGGAAGCTTGCCCCGGCACTGGCCGCTGGTAACTGCGTGGTGCTCAAGCCAGCCGAACAGACGCCGCTGGGCATCACCGTGCTGCTCGAAGTCATTGGCGACCTGCTGCCACCTGGCGTGCTCAACGTAGTGCAAGGCTATGGCCGCGAAGCCGGTGAAGCCCTGGCCACCAGCAAACGCATCGCCAAGATCGCCTTCACCGGCTCTACCCCGGTGGGCTCGCACATCATGAAATGCGCCGCCGAGAACATCATCCCGTCCACCGTCGAACTGGGTGGCAAGTCGCCGAACGTGTACTTCGAAGACATCATGCAGGCCGAGCCAAGCTTCATCGAGAAGGCAGCAGAAGGCATGGTGCTGGCATTCTTCAACCAGGGCGAAGTGTGCACCTGCCCGTCGCGTGCCCTGGTGCAAGAGTCGATCTATCCGCAGTTCATGGAAGTGGTGATGAAGAAGGTGCTGCAGATCAAGCGCGGCGACCCGCTGGACACCGACACCATGGTCGGCGCCCAGGCCTCGCAGCAGCAGTTCGAAAAAATCCTCTCGTACCTGCAGATTGCCCAGGAAGAAGGCGCCGAGCTGCTCACCGGCGGCAAGGTCGAGAAGCTGGAAGGTGCGCTGGCTACCGGTTACTACATCCAGCCGACCCTGCTCAAGGGCAACAACAAGATGCGCGTGTTCCAGGAAGAAATCTTCGGCCCGGTGGTCAGCGTCACCACCTTCAAGGACGAAGCCGAAGCACTGGCGATTGCCAACGACACCGAGTTCGGCCTGGGCGCCGGCGTGTGGACCCGCGACATCAACCGTGCCTACCGCATGGGCCGCGGCATTAAGGCTGGCCGTGTGTGGACCAACTGCTACCACCTGTACCCGGCGCATGCCGCGTTCGGCGGGTACAAGAAGTCGGGGGTTGGGCGTGAAACACACAAGATGATGCTGGATCACTATCAGCAGACCAAGAACCTGCTGGTGAGCTACGACATCAATCCGCTGGGCTTCTTCTAGACCGCGTCGCCTTCTTCGCGGGTAAACCCGCTCCTACAGGTCCTGCGCTGGTCTTGAATCTTGCGCAATCCCTGTAGGAGCGGGTTCACCCGCGAAGAGGCCAGGCCGGCATAACCTAAACCCAGGGCGGCAACCGTGCACCAACCGCTCTGGCTCGCTTCCTGCAGTACCCATCACCATCGGCCCGGAACCCTCCCGGCCACCAAGAAAAACAACAGGTGAATCTATGCCAAGCGAACATTCCGCCGGATCGCCGGCAGGCTCTTCCGTCGACTTCGAGAAAGTCGGCTCTGACTATTTCCAGCAACGTGAACTGAAAAAAGGCGCCGCCGGCTGGGTACTGCTGGTCGGCCTGGGCGTGGCGTACGTCATTTCCGGCGATTACGCCGGCTGGAACTTCGGCCTGGCGCAAGGCGGCTGGGGCGGCATGTTCCTGGCCACCTTGCTGATGGCAACCATGTACCTGTGCATGTGCTTCTCGCTGGCCGAACTGTCGTCGATGATCCCCACCGCTGGCGGTGGCTATGGCTTTGCCCGCAGTGCCTTCGGCCCGTGGGGCGGCTTTTTGACCGGCACGGCGATCCTTATCGAATACGCCATCGCCCCTGCCGCCATCGCGGTGTTCATCGGCGCCTACTGCCAATCGCTGTTCGGTATCGGCGGCTGGATGATCTACCTGGCGTTCTACATCGTGTTCATCGGCATCCACATTTTCGGCGTGGGTGAGGCACTGAAGCTGATGTTCATCATCACCGCCATCGCCGCCATTGCACTCGCCGTATTCCTGATAGGCATGGTGCCCCATTTTGATGCAGCCAACCTGTTCGACATCGCCAAAACGGACGCCGTCGGCGCCAGCAGCTTCCTGCCGTTCGGCTATGTCGGCGTGTGGGCAGCCATCCCCTACGCCATCTGGTTCTTCCTTGCTGTCGAGGGCGTGCCGCTGGCCGCAGAAGAAACCAAGAACCCCAAGCGTGACCTGCCACGCGGCCTGATCGGCGCCATGCTGGTACTGCTGGCCTTCGCCTTGCTGATCCTGGTGGTCGGCCCGGGCGGCGCAGGCTCCGAGGCGCTGAAGGCCTCCGGTAACCCGCTGGTCGAAGCCCTGTCGAAGGCCTACGGCGGCTCAACCTGGATGGGCGGCTTCGTCAACCTGGTCGGTCTGGCCGGGCTGATCGCCAGCTTCTTCTCGATCATCTATGCCTATTCACGGCAGATCTTCGCCCTGTCCCGCGCCGGTTACCTGCCGCGCAAACTGTCGGAAACCAACAAGAGCAAGGCCCCGGTAATGGCCTTGGTCATCCCGGGCATCATCGGTTTTGCCCTGTCGCTGACAGGCCAGGGTGACTTGCTGATCCTGGTGGCAGTGTTTGGCGCTACCCTGTCTTACGTGCTGATGATGGCTGCGCACATCACCCTGCGCATCCGCCGGCCAAAGATGGAACGCCCCTACCGCACCCCGGGTGGCATCTTTACTTCCGGCCTGGCGCTGGTGCTGGCGTGTATCGCCGTGGTCGCCGGATTCCTGGTTGACCCGCGGGTAGTCATTGGCGCTGCAGTGATCTATGCGGTATTAATTGCCTACTTTGCTTTCTACAGCCGCCACCACCTGGTCGCGGGCACACCGGAAGAGGAATTCGCCGCGATCCAGAAGGCCGAAGAGGCCCTGCACTGATCGCCGCCACCCGCCGCGGGGCAACCCGCGGCTCTGGAGATTCTGTATGGCAAGTTTCGTACACACGGTCGGCCATCTGGTCTACCGCTTCGACAGCCTCAAGGAAGTGATGGCCAAGGCCAGCCCGGCACGCTCCGGGGACTGCCTGGCAGGTGTCGCGGCCAGCAACGACGGCGAGCGCGTCGCCGCGCAGATGGCGTTGGCCAATATTCCGCTGACGCACTTTCTCAATGAAGCACTGATCCCTTACGAAGCAGATGAAGTTACCCGCCTGATCATCGACACCCACGATGCCCAGGCCTTCGCCCCGGTCAGCCACCTGACCGTGGGTGGCCTGCGCGACTGGCTGCTGAGCGAGGAAGCCGACGAAAGCAGCCTGCGCGCCCTGGCGCCCGGGTTGACCCCGGAAATGGCCGCTGCCGTGTCGAAGATCATGCGCGTGCAGGACCTGGTGCTGGTGGCGCAGAAAATCCGCGTGGTCACCCGGTTCCGCGGCACCATGGGCCTGCGCGGGCGCCTGTCGACCCGGCTGCAACCCAACCACCCGACAGACGAACCGGCCGGTATTGCCGCCAGCATTCTCGACGGTTTGCTGTACGGCAACGGCGACGCCATGATCGGTATCAACCCGGCCACCGACAGCATCGCTTCGATCTGCGCCCTGCTGGAAATGCTCGACGCCATCATCCAGCGCTACGACATCCCCACCCAGTCCTGCGTACTGACCCACGTCACCACCTCGATCGAAGCGATCAACCGCGGCGTGCCACTGGACCTGGTGTTCCAGTCCATCGCCGGCACAGAGGCGGCCAACGCCGGCTTCGGCATCAACCTGAACGTGTTGCAGGAAGGCTACGAAGCAGGGCTGTCGCTGAAACGTGGCACCCTCGGGCAGAACCTGATGTATTTCGAAACCGGCCAGGGCAGTGCGCTCTCGGCCAACGCCCACCACGGCGTCGACCAGCAGACCTGCGAAACCCGCGCCTATGCCGTGGCTCGTCACTTCAAGCCGTTCCTGGTCAACACCGTGGTCGGTTTCATTGGCCCGGAATACCTGTACAACGGCAAGCAGATCATCCGCGCCGGCCTCGAAGACCATTTCTGCGGCAAACTGCTGGGCGTGCCGATGGGTTGCGATATCTGCTACACCAACCATGCCGAAGCCGATCAGGACGACATGGACACCTTGCTGACGCTGCTGGGTGTGGCCGGCATCAACTTCATCATGGGCATCCCCGGCTCCGACGACATCATGCTCAACTACCAGACCACCTCGTTCCATGACGCGTTGTACGCGCGCCAGACCCTGGGCCTGAAGCCCGGGCCGGAATTCGAGGCATGGCTGGCCCGCACCGGTATCTTCACCCAGGCAGATGGCCGGGTGCGCTTCGGTGACAACCTGCCGCCGGCCTTCCGCCAGGCCTTGGCACAGCTTGCATAGGGATGACCATGGACCATCGCACGCCTACCCCCGACAACCCTTGGCTGGCCCTGCGCAACCTGACCCCGGCGCGCATCGCCCTGGGCCGCACCGGCACCAGCCTGCCGACCGGGGCGCAGCTGGACTTCCAGTTCGCCCATGCCCAGGCACGAGATGCCGTGCACCTGGCTTTCGACCACGCCGGCCTGGCCAGCCAGCTGAGTGACCGCGGGCGCGAGAGCCTGGTGTTGCATAGCGCTGCCAGCGACCGCCACCAGTACTTGCAGCGCCCGGACCTTGGCCGGCGGCTGAACGAAGACTCGATTGCGACCCTTCGCCAGCATGCCCAGGCCAACCCCGGTGGCGTCGACCTGGCCATCGTGGTGGCTGACGGCCTCTCGGCACTGGCCGTGCATCGCCACACGCTGCCGTTCCTGACCCGCTTCGACGAACAGGCTGCCGCCGACGGCTGGACCAGCGCTCCGGTGGTGCTGGTGCAGCAGGGCCGTGTGGCAGTGGCCGACGAGGTCGGCGAACTGCTGGGCGCCCGGATGACGGTGATGCTGATCGGCGAGCGCCCGGGGCTGAGTTCACCCGATAGCCTTGGCCTGTATTTCACTTACGCACCCAAGGTCGGCCTGACCGATGCCTACCGCAACTGCATTTCCAATATCCGCCTGGAGGGGCTGAGCTATGGCATGGCGGCGCACCGCCTGTTGTACTTGATGCGCGAAGCCTGCCGGCGCCAGCTTTCCGGGGTGAATCTGAAGGACGAAGCCGAGGTCCATAGCCTGGAGAATGAAGACAGCGCCAATCAGAAAGGTAACTTCCTGCTCGGCAAAGGGTAAAAAACCTGTCACGGAAGGCGGATTGCACTTGTGCCGTGCATTGGGCAGCATGCCCTTGAACGCTGCTGGCATTCCGCTGTTTCCCAAATGGACTCTGAGGGCCGCACATGCGCATCATCAAAGCAACCCTGGAACACCTCGACCTGCTTACCCCGTTGTTCGTCAAATACCGTGAGTTCTACGGGCAACTGCCCTACCCCGACAGCTCGCGCAGCTTTCTGGAGAAGCGACTGAAGCGGGACGAATCGGTGATTTACCTGGCACTTCCGGATGATGACGACGGCAAACTGCTGGGCTTTTGCCAGCTGTACCCGAGCTACTCGTCGCTGTCGTTGAAGCGGGTATGGATTCTCAACGATATCTATGTAGCCGAGGACTCCCGGCGCATGCTGGTCGCCGACCACCTGATTCGCGAAGCGAAGAAAATGGCCAAAGAGACCAATGCCGTGCGCATGCGCGTGTCGACCAGCGCGAACAATGAAGTAGCGCACAAGACTTACGAATCCATCGGTTTTCGTGAGGATACCGAGTTCAAGAGCTACATCCTGCCCATCAGCCAGGATTGACCGGCACCGACCGCTTCGCGGGCACGCCCGCTTCCACAAGCAAGGTAATGATCCTTGTGGGAGCAGGCGTGCCCGCGAAGCGGTTGGTAAAGGAATACCCTTCTACCGTAACCCCCCGCTACAAACTCTCCGGGCATGTTCCTGACTTAGCCGTATAATGGCTCACCTGTCATGTGTGAAAATTTACCCTCCCCCCGGTAACCAAGCCTACGCCCAAGAACACAGGTGCTGTACATGGATTTCAACCCGCTGGACCTTATCCTGCATCTCGATGCCTACCTCGATCTGCTGGTCACCAATTACGGTCCCTGGATCTACGCCATCCTGTTCACCGTGATCTTCTGCGAAACCGGCCTGGTAGTGATGCCATTCCTGCCGGGCGACTCGTTGCTGTTCATCGCCGGCGCCGTGGCGGCGGGTGGCGGCATGGACCCGGTGCTGCTGGCCGGCCTGCTGATGGCCGCTGCAATCCTGGGCGACAGCACCAATTACGTGATCGGCCGAACAGCCGGCGAGCGTTTGTTCAACAACCCCAACTCCAAGATCTTCCGCCGGGACTACCTGCAACGTACCCACGATTTCTATGAACGCCATGGCGGCAAGACCGTGACCATGGCGCGCTTCCTGCCCATCTTGCGCACCTTCGCACCGTTCGTCGCGGGCATCGCTCACATGCACTACCCACGCTTCCTCGGTTTCAGCATTGCCGGTTCGCTGCTTTGGGTCGGCGGCCTGGTCACCTTGGGCTACTTCTTCGGCAACGTGCCGTTCATCAAGCAGCACCTGTCGCTGATGGTGGTGGGCATCATCATCCTGTCGCTGGTGCCGATGATTCTCGGCTTGCTGCGTGGGCGCCTGGGCCGTACGGCCAAGGCTCACTGAACAGGTAAAGAACAAACGGCATGTGGTCATTCAGCGCCTGGCGGCGCAAGCGTACTCTGGCGCGTTACCCGATCACGCCACAGCAATGGCAGACCGTACGCGAGCGGCTGCCGATGCTGGACGGCATCAGCGACGCGGAAGACCGCTGGCTGCGCGAAGCCTGCGTCCTGTTCCTGCTCGACAAGCACCTCACCTGCCTGTCCGGTGTCGAGCTGGACGACGAGCAGCGCCTGATGCTGGCCGCACAGGCACAGTTACCGCTGCTTCACCTGGGTGAGCTGAACTGGTACCAAGGCTTCCACGAAATCATCCTGTACCCCGACGACTTCAAGAGCCCCCAGCGCCACCGCGATGCCAGTGGCGTGGAGCATGTATGGGACGGCGAACACAGCGGCGAGGCGTGGCAGCAGGGGCCGATCATCCTGGCCTGGAACGGCGTGCAGGCCAGTGGTGGCTGGGAGGCTTACAACCTGGTCATCCATGAGCTGGCGCACAAGCTCGACATGCTCAATGGCGATGCCAACGGCCTGCCACCGCTGCACAGCAGCATGCCAGTTGATGAGTGGGCAACAGCCATGCAGCAGGCTTACGACGACCTCAACCAGCAACTGGACGCCAACCCCGACGCCGAAACCGCCATCGACCCCTACGCTGCGGAAAACCCGGCAGAGTTCTTTGCCGTTACCAGCGAGTACTTCTTTAGTGCCCCCGACCTGCTTCATCAGGCTTATCCACAGGTCTACCACCAGTTGTCGCTGTTCTACCGGCAAGACCCGCTGGCACGCCTGTGCCGGCTGCAGGCGGAACACCCCGAGTACCGCGAAAGCCACGCCTGACGGGCCCGCACATCAGGCCAAGCGTGGCGTGCCCCGGCAGAATGTGCCTATAATCGCCGCCACTTTTTGGTCAAACACGGGGGCACTGCCCAATGAGCTACAGCAAGATTCCGGCGGGCAAAGACCTGCCGAACGACATCTACGTCGCCATCGAGATCCCGGCCAACCACGCGCCGATCAAATACGAGATCGACAAGGACAGCGACACGCTGTTCGTCGACCGTTTCATGGCTACCCCAATGTTCTACCCAGCCAACTATGGCTTCATCCCGAACACCCTGGCTGACGACGGTGACCCGCTGGACGTGCTGGTGGTTACCCCTTACCCAGTGGCCCCAGGCTCGGTTATCCGCGCCCGTCCGGTTGGCGTGCTGAACATGACCGACGACGGTGGCGGCGACGCAAAGGTCATCGCTGTTCCTCACGACAAGCTGTCGCAGCTGTACGTTGACGTCAAGGAATACACCGACCTGCCAGCCCTGCTGATCCAGCAGATCGAGCACTTCTTTGCCAACTACAAAGATCTCGAGAAGGGCAAGTGGGTCAAGATCGAAGGCTGGGAAGGCGCCGACGCCGCCCGTGCCGCGATCACCAAATCGGTAGCTGCCTACAAGGGCTGATTCCGATTGCAGGAGAAACCCCGCTTAGGCGGGGTTTTTTTATGCAGGAATGGGCAATACGCACATTACTGGTAATAAATCCTACGCCGTCCTACACCAGAACCTTACAAACAACCACTTTTCATACAAACCCCGTCAACATCCGGTTCATATCCTGTCTGGCAATTCGCCGCTACACTCGCCGCCATGAACACTTCCGGCGACCGCCTCAGGGCCCTGCTCCAAGAATGTGGCCTGACCCCTTCCGATTTCGCCGCCCAGCGCAGCGTCACAGCACAGCACGTCAACAACTGGTTCAAACGCGGTGTGCCTTTGGCCCGGCTGGACGAACTGGCCGATCTGTTCTGTGTGCACCGGCGTTGGCTGCGCACCGGTGAAGGCCCCAAACACCCCAATCCACTCCTGCGCAACGGCCTTCCACGGCCAGCGTCCGCCAACCCGCTTACCCCGCTGACGGAACATCGTGGCCGAGTATTGAAGGTACCCTACTACGAAGTGCGCAACGGCTTGCTGTCGCCGGTGGGCAGCAAGCACCTGCGCTTGCCGGCAAAAGCCCTGAAGGGCTTGGGTGTGCAAGCCGGCAACGCAATCTGCCTGGCAATGCCGGCCAGCAACATGCTCCCGCTGATTCCGCTGCAAGCTACGCTGGCCATCGACCTGGGCATGACCCAGGTGGTCGAGGGCGAAACCTATGCCCTGCTGCAAAACGGCATGCTCAGGGTGAACAATCTCAGTCTTGGCCCGCACGACACCCTGTACCTGCACAGCCATGACCGGCGCAACTACACGGTCGAACGCTACACCGCTGCTCAGCGTCAGGCGCAGGGCCTGGAAATTCTTGGTTGGGTCTTCCACTGGTCACATTTCCGCCAGCAGCGGCCCAGCTGAAGCACCCTGTGCAATTTTTTGCTGGGCATCCTGCGCCCGCCCTTGTATGCTACGCCGCACATTAAGCCCCGACCGGCGCGAGCCGCGTTCCAGAGGGCTCGGCGATATCCCACACGGGCATCTGCCATCTCTTTCAGGCCCTTGATGGCCACACAGTTAAGGCGATTGCGGCTTACCATAAATTAGTCGGAAGCGTCCCCGAGAAGCCGGCCACAAGCCGGCTTTTTAATTTTGCAATGCCCCGTCCTGCATAAGGTTGACAGCTCCCGTCGTGCTCAGCCCCCCGCTGTTCACGTTCAGCCCGCAAGCGATTCTGGGGTGTCAGCTTCTTCTTGTCGCGCATATAGATATCAAGTGGATATTTCGAAATCTTCCAATGGAGGGTTTTTTCTGAAGGTGAGCGTTTCGCGCCAGACTATAATAAAACGATTAGATGTGCGCTGACACGTGCGGCCATCCTTGGAGATTACATTTAATCTGTAACGGCTTGATGTAGTGATGAGGACTTAGCATGAACGCCTTATTGAAAGAGCTGCACGCCTATCATCATGAGGTGGCTACCAAAATTACTCAGATCAAAGAATTACTGGAGAGGATAAGGCACGGCTCTGCGGGTGCCGATGACTGCAAGCTGTTGTTTAAGCAACTGGAAGCCTTGCACGGTGATGCAGAGCGGCACCACCATGAAAATGAAGAGCTTATTCGGCTGGTCTTGCTGACAACCGACGCACCGATTCACCAACGGGTCATGGCCATCGAGCAAGATCATAAAGCCTTCACGCGAATTGCCGGCCAGCTCAAGATGTTGGAGCAGTCAAAGCAAGAGGCCAGAGTAATTGCCGACACGATCGAAGACTTCATCAAGAAATATTATGACCATATGGATGCCGAGGAGAATATTTTCTTTCCGCTGGCAGACAAGTGGTTGTCAGACACCCAATGGCAGGAAATAAAGCATCAATGGCACCCATCGTAGATTTAATATACTTGAATTAAAAGCAAGCTGTTTATTAACACGCGGCCTCACAACTTTATGGCACTGATATCCGATGGTGCAGATACTTTCCCAAGTTTTTCATCATTCAGCCTCAAGGCCGCGCCCTTTGCGGGCGCGGCCTTGAGTTAAGGCGCACCTAGCGGCCACAGACCCCGTCAGAAGTCATACCGCGCCCCAACCATCATGCTGCGCGACGGCCCGTAGAAGTTGAACGTCGAGGTAGACCCCACCCGCGACAGGTAGTCCCGGTCGAACAGGTTGTTGACGTTGAGGGTGGCCGTCAGCTTCGAAGTCACCGGGTAAGACAGCATCGCATCCACCGTCGCGTAGCCCGGCGCGTCGATACGCACGCCGCCGTTTTCGGAGTAGAAGTTGCTCATCGCGGAAATTCCGCCACCAATCGCCAGGCCGGTCAGCGGCCCTTGGCTGATGGTGTACTTGCTCCAAAGCGAAGCCTGGTTGCGCGGCATGATGAAGAACGTGGTTTCGGCGTCCCCCTTGACGGTTTCGGTCTCCATCCACGTGTAGCCAGCCAGCAGTTCCCAGTTTGGCGTCAGCTTGCCGCTCACTTCAACTTCCGCGCCCTTCACGCGGGTCTTGCCGGATGCAACGGAATCGGTAGTGGCCACACCATCAGCATCGTACACGGTGGTAGCGCGATTCTTGTCGGTCAGGCGGAACACCGAGAAGCGCGTATTCAAGTCGCCGCCAAAGTAGCTGCTCTTGAGGCCGAACTCGTACTGCTCGCCTTCACGCGGTTTCAACACCCGGCCATTGCTGTCGGTGTCGGATTGAGGCTTGAAAACCTGCGAGTAGCTAGCGTACAGCGCGTGGTTCTCGGTCAAGTCATAGACCAGGCCCCCGTACGGGGTGAAGTGGCCGTCCACACGTTTGCTGTCATTGGTCGTAGCACCGCTGCTCAGGGTGGTGGTGTAGAAATCACCGCGATACCAACTGAAACGGCCACCGGCAATCAGCGCAAGGCGCTCGATCGGGCGGAAGGTGACCTTGGAATAAAGGCCGTATTCCTCTTCCTGCATGCCGGTCTCGGTGCTGTAGTTGGGCGACGGTTTGGCGAACTGTTTAGGCGAGTAGGTGTTGACGTTGATGGCACCCAGGTTGGTGGTGCCGTTGAGATACTCGGTGTCGTAGTTCTTGTAGTCGCTGCCCACCACGAACTCGCTGACCTGGCCAAAGGTTTCGAACGGCTGGCTGTAACTGGCGTCCAGCGAGTAGGTGTCCTGAGTGAAATCGCGGGCGCTGGCGCGTTCGGAGTTGGCGCCGGTATTGGCGTTGGTGGCGGTGAAGGCGTAAAGATAATTAGTATCGCGGTGCGAGCCACGGGCAGCGACACGACCATAACCGCCGTTGTCGAAGCGGTGGGTCAGCTCGGCGACCAGGTCGGTGGTCTTGCCATCGAAGTAGTTCCAGTCGGCCCCCAGGAAACGGGAGTGGCTGAAGTCGGGCACTTCACCGGACAACGTGGCCGGATAGCCGTTGTGCGGGGTGATGTTCTTCACCTCGTGCATCAGGCCGAACGACAGCGTGGTGGCCTCGTCCAGGTCGATATCCAGCGCACCGTAATAGCTGTTGCTGGTGTTGGCGTTGTAGTCCACCTCGCCATTGGTGTCGTCACGGGACGCAATGAAGCGCCCGCGCACGCGACCGCCGGCGTCCAGCGGACCGCTCAGGTCGATTTCTTCATGGTTGGTGTCCCAGGTGCCGTAGCTGCCTTCGATATGGCCCTGAAATTCGGCGGTCGGGCGCTTGCGTACCATGTTGACGATACCGCCCAGTTCGCTGGTGCTGCTGAACAGCCCGGCCGGGCCACGCATGATTTCGACACGGTCGAACGCGGCCAGCGACGGTACGGTGCCAAAGATGCTGGCCATGGGGGCCGGCAGGCCATCGATGTTGAATTCGCTGTACTCGTAGCCACGGGCGTAGATCGACGAACGGCCGCTGTCGTTGGTCAGGGTGCGCAGGCCGGCGGTGTACTTGGCCAGGTCATCCAGATGTACGAACTGGCGATCCTTGACGTAGTCCTGGGTGTAGACGGTGATCGACTGCGGAATGTCCTTGAGCGCTGCCGGCGTCTTGGTGCCCACGGTAGCGGCATCGACGCTGTAACCGCCGGTTTCTTCCGAAGGCAGCATGTCGTACAGGCGGTTGCCTTCGATGGTCAATGCAGGCAGATCAAGCGAGGTGTCTTCGGCCGCCGCCTGGGTCGCTACCGTTTCGGCCACTGCCGATAAAGAAAACGGTGCCAGCAACCCCAGCGCCAGCCATCCCCGCACCCGTTGCAAGCTGCCCACACTTTTGAAACCGGTCATGACACACCCTTCGCCCAAATGATATTGAATCGCAAACGAAACAAGTTGCTTTTTGCGAACGATACCGGAGCGAAAACCAGGGTGCAGCAGGATTAACCTTCTTAACACATCAAGGCGTTGCCCTTTCCCTGCAGCCAGTGGGATGATTCGCAACTGATAAAAGTTCTCATCAAGGCTCGCCGTGCCCACCTCACTTCTCCTTGCCGAAGACGACCCACGCCTGCTTCAGGACCTGGAACGCCATTTCCGCAACCGCGGTTTCCAGGTGCACGCCTGCGCCAGCGGCACCCAGGCCCTGAATGCCATACAGCAATCGCAGTTCGAACTGGTGCTGCTGGACATCATGCTGCCAGGCATCGACGGCCTCAGCCTGCTCGATGCCCTGCGCCGCCAGCAGGCAGTGCCGGTCATGCTGATGTCGGCACTAGGGGCCGAGCAGGATCGCATCAGCGGCTTCACCCGTGGTGCAGACGACTACCTGCCCAAGCCCTTCAGCCTGGCGGAGCTGGACGCTCGGGTGGATGCCTTGCTGCGTCGCGTAGCATTCGATCGTGGTACCGCGCTGCGTGCCGACGTGGGGGAGGTGATGCTGGACCACGACCGCCAGGACGTTATCCACAACGGCAACGCCGCTGGCCTTACCGCTTCCGAATTCCGCTTGCTGGTCACGCTGCTGGCCCACCCCGACGAAGCGTTGAGCAAGCCCTTCCTGTACCAGACCGTGCTGCACAGGGCCTATACCCGACTGGACCGAGGCCTGGATGTGCATGTGTGCAACCTGCGCCGCAAACTGGCCGACATCAGCGCCCAGCACCTGCAGATCCAGGCCGTGCGTGGCCAAGGGTACATCCTGGTCGACACGGAGCAGGCCTGATGCGTCGCCACCCGTTGCTGTGGAAACTGGCCTTGCTGCAAGTCAGCTTCTGCCTGTTGCTGATCTGGCTCATCTGGACCTGGGGCCTTTCGGTGGAACGCAGTACCTATTTTCTGTCCCAGGCCGATCAGGACTACCTGGCACGTTATGCTCAACAGGCCGAACAGGCGTTGGAGCAGGACGGCGCGGTCGGCATCGAAGCCTGGCGCAAGCAGGTGGAACGGGCCGAGGACACCTGGGTGGCCGTGATCGGTCCATACCTTCAGAGCCTTGGCACCACGCCGCTGAGCGCCGAGGAAGCCAGCCACCTGACATTCATGCGCAAGCTCGACTGGCCGATGAGCCGGCGCCTGCAGGATGAACTGCCCTACGTCAGCATCGAATTTCCGCAACACCCCGAGCATGGCCGCCTGGTGCTGCAACTGCCCGAACGGCTGCTACCCACTGGCCTGACACCCTGGACCCATGTGGTCACGCATGGCGTTGCCCCCGCACTGCTGGCCCTGCTGCTAGGCCTTGCGCTATACCGGCATCTTGTCGTGCCGCTGAACCGCCTGCGCGACCGCGCCGACGCCCTGCGGGCCGATGACCTGGACAGCCCCGCCCTGCCTCTGCAGGAACGCCGTGATGAGCTGGGTGAGCTGGCTCAGGCCTTCGAGCACATGGCCGGGCGCCTGCGTCAGAGTCTTGAGCAACAACGCCTCCTGTTGCGCACGCTGTCTCACGAATTGCGCACGCCGCTGGCGCGGCTGCGCATCGCCCATGACAGCGACTTGCCACCGCCGCAGTTGCGCGAGCGCCTGGACCGTGAGGTGGGGGACATGCAGAAGCTGCTGGAAAACACCCTCGACCTGGCCTGGATGGACACCGAACAGCCCAGCCTGGCGACCGAGCCGGTATTGGTACTTTCCGTGTGGGAAGCCTTGTGCGAGGACGTCTGCTTCGAAAGCGGCTGGGACCGTGCGCGCCTGCCGTGTTCACTTGGCACCGACTGCCTGGTGCAGGCCCATCTGGACAGCCTGGCCCAAGCCCTGGAAAACCTGTTGCGCAATGCCATTCGCCACTCGCCGACCGAAGGCCGGATCAGCCTCGATGGCTGGCGCTCAGGCGCATGCTGGCACCTGCGCCTGAGCGACCAGGGGCCAGGCGTACCTGATACCGACCTTGAGCGCATCTTCAAGCCCTACCAGCGCCTGGCCGACAGTGGCGCAGGCTTCGGCCTGGGCCTGGCTATCGCCCGTCGCGCCATCGAACTGCAAGGCGGGCGGTTGTGGGCCAGCAATGGGCACCCGGGCCTGTGTCTGCACATGACCTTGCCTGCGGCCTGAGACTGTTTAGAAAGTTAATGCGCTTTACGCTCGATCGGGACTGGTTATCATCTGGGCGCTCAAACCTTGCGCTCCTTGCAAAGCCCTGACGAGACGCCCGATGAGCAAGAACACCCTGATGCTGGCCTTGGCACTTGCCCTGGCGGCCCCTCTTGTCCTGGCCCAGCCCGAGCATGACCAGAAGATGGACACGTCGGTGTTACAGCGCCAGGACCTGGCCTATCACTTCAGCCAGCTTGATCTGGACTCGGCCGATGGCCTGCGTCACTACCGCCTGTGGGTTGGCAAGCCGAATCGTCCAGCGCCGGCATCGGGGTACCCGGTGCTGTGGATGCTCGATGGGAATGCTGCGCTGGGGACGCTGGATCAGCAGCAACTGGACAGGCTCGCAGCGGGCCAGGCGCCCCTGCTGGTGGCGGTGGGTTATCCGACCGAACTGCGCATCGACAGGGCCGGCCGCACGCTGGACTACACCCCGGCGCTGCCGGAGCAGGCGCAGCAGCGTGACCCACTGACCGGCCAGCCCAGCGGCGGGGTCGATGCGTTCCTGAAGCTTCTGACCGGGCGCATGCGCACGATGGTGTCGGCTGTGGCGCCGATCGATCCGCAACGACAGACGCTATGGGGGCACTCCTATGGTGGCCTGGCCGTGCTTCACGCACTGTTTACCCGCCCCGGCGCATTCAGCCTTTACGCTGCTGCCAGCCCGTCACTGTGGTGGCGCGATGGCGTGATTGTCCGGGAGGCGCAAGGACTTCCCTCACGCCTGGGCGAGGCGCGCCCGCACCTGTTGCTGATGCGCGGCGGGCAGGAGCCCGCCAGCCCGCATGGTTCGCCGCACGAGAACGACGAGTTGCCTGCGCGCCAACTGGCGGCAGATCTGGCCGCGATCAAAGGCCTCGACGTGCGCTTTGAGCGCTTCGAGGGTCTGGGGCATGGGCCCATGCTGGGCGCCTCCCTGCGCAGGGTGATCGAAGGCATGTCTGGCCAGTGACCAGCCCTGTGCCTGCCCGGCTCAACGTTGCGCGTACTTGAGCACGTACAGGCACAGCTCGCGGTAGACATCGACAGGCAACTGCGACATCAGCCTCTGAGCCTGGCCGAGGGTTTTGCAATTGAGTTCGGCCATCGCCCGACGGTGTTCCGAACCCAGCAGGCCGGCATGCACCACCTGCGCATACTGAATATAGGAACAGGGGAAATCGGCCTGGGGACTGCGCTGGACCTTGAAGTTGATCTTCAGGTCTGCCCCGCGGAAGAATGCTCTGCCCTGGTAGGTCTGCTGGGGCACGAGGAGCCCTTTTTCAGGACAGGTGCTGTGACAGACCGGCAGACTGTTCTTTTCCGTCTCCAGGCCACGTCGATAGATCACGATTTCAGAACCCGGTACCTCGATACAGGCGTTTTCGAAAGCATCGATGATGGACCTGCCATTGATTTGCGCCTCTTCGATCTGCGTCAGGCTGACCACACGCTCGATCTCATGATTGGCAACGCTGTTGACCACACGGTCCAGGGTCGACCAGTGGCTGAACTCTTTCTGACACGCTACCAGATGAACCTCGCTCTGATAGCCCTGCCGGGCGGCTTCAGGTGGAAAATCAGCGAAATGAGGGCTGTCGAGCGCGGTCTCCATGATGATGTTGTATTTGTTTTCCATCGCATACGTGCAAACCATGGCCCCCAGCCGCCAGATGAACGACTCGGTATGCTCGTAGACATGCAGCACGCCTTTGTCTTCCATCGCCCGATAATGAGGGTGCAGTTCACGAAAATGGGTTTCGTAAAGGCGAACATAATTGTCGTAGCGCCCGCTCTTCAACAGCGTTTTTTCCAGCAAGTACGTTTTACCCGAGCCCTGTGCACCGGCAATGATGAGCATTTTGGGCTTGAGCACGCCGTCGACGTAGTCGCGTTTCTTGTCGAACAATGTGTCGGCGACCTTTCTGAATGCGAGATGGAGATCGGTATCGGTAAAAGGATAGAGAAAGGACATGACGGTTCGTTTCCTAGGCTTGCCAAAGTGACCGTCACGAAGGTAGGCGCTGCGGCAGGTGAAAAGGGGTAGATGGTTACTGCTGCAAGTCTCGTCGAAGGTAGTAGAACCGCGGGTTGCCACTGGGGTGGCCCTGTGCTGTATGCTTGGTCGGTCTTCAGGGCGGGGTGTAAGTCCCCACCGGCGGTAAATCGAAAGATAAGCCCGCGAGCGCCCCGACCATGTCGGGGGTCAGCAGATCTGGTGCAACTCCAGAGCCGACGGTCATAGTCCGGATGAAAGAAGGCGTCATGCAGGGGCCATCCGGGCGCCCTTGCGCGCGCATTTTGTTCGCCCCGAGACGTTCATCGATCATTCACGAGGAGCGTTTCATGTTCACCCAGCACCACGCGCAATTCCCCAATGTTTCCGCCGCCATCGCCGCCTTCCAGGCCGGGCGCCCTGTACTGTTGCTCGACGATGACGACCGCGAGGACGAAGCGGACATCATTGCCGCCGCCGAGAACATTTCGCTGCAGACCATGGCCATGATGATTCGCGATTGCAGCGGCATCGTCTGCCTGTGCCTGGACGAAGCCACCGTCGACGAACTGCAGCTGGCACCCATGGTGCAGAACAACCAGGCCCGTCATGGGACCGGCTTCACCGTCACCATCGAGGCGGCGGAAGGGATCACAACCGGGGTTTCGGCCCAGGATCGTATTACCACCATTGCCGCAGCACTGAGTTCCAGCGCCGAACAGCGCCATATCGTCAGCCCGGGGCATGTTTTTCCGCTGCGCGCCCGCAATGGCGGCGTGCTGACCCGCCGTGGACACACCGAAGGTTCGGTAGACCTGGCGCGCCTGGCCGGCCTGCGCCCGGCAGCGGTCTTGTGCGAGCTGATGAACCCCGATGGCAGCATGGCCCGTGGTGAGCAGGTGGCGGTATATGCACGGCAGTACAATTTGCCGGTGCTGACCATCGAGGAGCTGGCGCGGTACCGTGAGGCGATGCTTGAACGGGAAGCAGAGCCGGCCTGATCCGAACCGGGACGCTTTGCGGTCCTTGTGTGAGCGGCCCTTTCGCTACACAGGGCCGCTGCTCCGTCGGTCTGCATAAGCCGAGCAGTTGCCGGAAGTTTGCTACCCCCGCCCCGCTCTGCTAGTGTCGCGCCGTTCTGAATGCCACCGAGACAGTCGCCATGGCCCGCAAAAAAGCCTCCCTCGATTTCGAGCAATCCCTCGCAGACCTGCAAGCACTGGTCGAGCGCCTGGAGAACGGCGAGTTGTCGCTGGAAGAGTCGCTGGCCGCCTTTGAACAAGGCATCGCCCTGACACGTGACTGCCAGGGCGCCCTGGCCCAGGCCGAACAGAAGGTGCAAATTCTGCTGGAGCGCGACGGTGAACTGGCTGCCCAGCCCTTCGACGCGGAGCCGGAAGCATGATTGGCACCTACCAGGCCGGTTGCCAGGCGCGAGTCGACGCAGCCCTCGAACCGCTGTTCATCGCCCCGAGCAAAGAGCTGGAACGCCTCTACGCCGCCATGCGCTACAGCGTGATGAACGGCGGCAAACGCGTGCGCCCGCTGTTGGCCTATGCGGCCTGCGAAGCCTTGGGCGCCCCGGCCGAACAGGCCAACGGCGCAGCCTGCGCGGTAGAGCTGATCCATGCTTACTCGCTGGTGCATGACGACCTCCCGGCCATGGACGACGACGACCTGCGTCGCGGCCAGCCGACCACCCACAAGGCTTTTGACGAAGCGTGCGCAATCCTCGCGGGCGACGGTTTGCAGAGCCTGGCTTTCAGTGCCCTGCTCGACCCATGCCTGAGCCCTCAGATCGACAGCATTCGTCTGGCCATGGTTCAGGTACTGGCCAAAGCTGCCGGCCCGGCCGGCATGGTTGGCGGCCAGGCCATCGATCTCGGTTCGGTGGGCCAGAAGCTGGACCAGCAGGCGCTGGAGTTCATGCACCGGCACAAGACCGGCGCGCTGATCGAAGCCAGTGTACGCCTCGGCGCCCTGGCCAGTGCCCGTGCCGAACCGGCGCAGCTGGATGCCCTGCAGACTTATGCACAGGCCATTGGCCTGGCATTCCAGGTGCAGGACGACATCCTCGACGTGGAAAGCGACACCGCCACCCTGGGCAAACGCCAAGGTGCAGACATAGCGCGTGACAAACCGACCTACCCGGCCCTGCTGGGCCTGGAAGCCGCCAAAGTCTATGCAATCGAACTGCGCGACCAGGCGCTGGCTGCACTG
Organism: Pseudomonas sp. 2,4-D; assembly: GCF_030418155.1. Classification (NCBI taxonomy): domain Bacteria; kingdom Pseudomonadati; phylum Pseudomonadota; class Gammaproteobacteria; order Pseudomonadales; family Pseudomonadaceae; genus Pseudomonas; species Pseudomonas sp. 2,4-D. The sequence continues at coordinate 2,225 of NZ_JAUHUI010000023.1, read as the reverse complement.
CAAGGGTTCGGCGAAACGGCCGAACCGCTGCGGGCCTTGGCGCGTTACATCGTCGAACGCCGTAACTAAAAAGCTTCACCTATCCCTGTAGGAGCGGGTTTACCCGCGAATGCGATCTTGAATTTGCCGACGCATTCGCGGGTAAACCCGCTCCTACAGAGGGCCGCGTAACCTGTGGTCGAATGGGCACTTTTCCCACAATGGGGTAAACTGCCGCGTCTTCACAAACCTATAACGACTCGCCTGATGCCCACGACGTTTCAAGAGATCCCCCGCGAACGCCCGGTCACGCCGTTGCTCGACCGCGCTGACACGCCTGCCGGCCTGCGCCGGTTGGCCGAAGCCGACCTGGAAACGCTGGCCGACGAACTGCGCCAGGAATTGCTCTACACCGTCGGGCAGACCGGTGGGCATTTTGGTGCCGGTCTGGGCGTGATCGAGCTGACCATCGCCCTGCACTACGTGTTCGACACCCCGGACGACCGGTTGGTGTGGGACGTGGGGCACCAGGCCTACCCGCACAAGATCCTCACCGGGCGCCGTAACCGCATGCTCAGCCTGCGCCAGAAGGACGGCATCGCGGCCTTCCCGCGCCGCAGCGAAAGCGAGTACGACACCTTTGGCGTTGGCCACTCCAGCACCTCGATCAGCGCCGCGCTGGGCATGGCCATTGCTGCCCGCCTGCAGAACAGCGCACGCAAGTCGATCGCGGTGATCGGTGATGGCGCGCTGACCGCCGGCATGGCATTCGAGGCGTTGAACCACGCCCAGGAAGTCAATGCCGACATGCTGGTGATCCTCAACGACAACGACATGTCGATTTCGCGCAATGTCGGCGGCCTGTCCAACTACCTGGCCAAGATCCTCTCCAGCCGCACCTACGCGAGCATGCGCGAAGGCAGCAAGAAAGTGCTGTCGCGATTGCCAGGCGCCTGGGAAATTGCCCGTCGCACCGAGGAATACGCCAAGGGCATGCTGGTGCCAGGCACGCTGTTCGAGGAACTGGGCTGGAACTACATCGGCCCGATCGACGGCCACGACCTGCCCACCATGATCGCCACCCTGCGCAACATGCGTGACCTGAAAGGCCCGCAGTTCCTGCATGTGGTGACCAAGAAGGGCAAAGGCTTCGCCCCTGCCGAGATTGACCCGATCGGCTACCACGCCATCACCAAGCTGGAGCCGGCCGACAAGCCGGCCGCGCCGAAGAAAGCCAGCGGCCCGAAATACTCCGCGGTGTTCGGCCAGTGGCTGTGCGACATGGCCGCCGCCGACAACCGCCTGGTGGGCATTACCCCGGCAATGAAGGAAGGCTCGGACCTGGTCGACTTCAGCGAGCGCTACCCTGAGCGCTACTTCGACGTTGCGATCGCAGAGCAACATGCCGTGACCTTGGCGGCCGGCATGGCCTGCGAGGGCAGCAAGCCGGTGGTGGCGATCTACTCCACTTTCCTGCAGCGTGCCTACGATCAGCTGATCCACGACGTGGCGGTGCAGAACCTCGACGTGCTGTTCGCCATCGACCGCGCCGGCCTGGTCGGCGAGGACGGCCCGACCCACGCCGGCAGCTACGACCTGTCGTACCTACGCTGCATCCCGGGCATGCTGGTGATGACCCCCAGCGACGAGAACGAACTGCGCAAGATGCTCAGCACCGGCCACCTGTACAACGGCCCGGCCGCTGTACGGTACCCGCGTGGTACCGGCCCGAATGCGCCGATCAGCGGTGACCTGCAACCACTGGAGATCGGTAAAGGCGTGGTCCGCCGCCAGGGCGAGAAAGTGGCCCTGCTGGTGTTCGGCGTACAACTGGCCGAGGCCCTGCAAGTGGCCAAACAGATCAACGCCACGGTGGTCGACATGCGCTTCGTCAAGCCGTTGGACGAGGCGCTGGTGCTGGAGCTGGCAGGCAACCATGAGCTGCTGGTAACCATCGAAGAGAACGCCATCATGGGTGGCGCGGGCGCTGCGGTGGGTGAGTTCCTTGCCAGCCAGGCAGTGCTTAAGCCGCTTCTGCACCTGGGGCTGCCGGATATCTATGTCGAGCATGCCAAGCCTGCGCAAATGCTGGCTGAGTGCGGGCTGGATGCAGCCGGGATCGAGGCTTCGGTGAAGGCTCGCATGGTCAAGCTCGGGCTCTAGGGCGCTTTCGCGGGTAAACCCGCTCCTACGACGGCCTGCGCCCGATCACCGATGTGTGCTCACTGTAGGAGCGGGTTTACCCG